>JAKUOP010000001.1:0-17012 GCA_022450565.1 Candidatus Nitrosopelagicus sp.
AATGTGTTGAATGCTGTCATGAATGATGTACCAGACTGTGTCTGTAGTACTGTGTTATCACGAATCTCTCTCAAGAATTGTACCTGTGGTGCCATCTCACTGCCGTATGCTGCAGTTGCAATTAGACAACCACCGCCTTTTTCTTCTTGTGCAACAACACATTTACCGTCTTCAAGTACAGTTCCTTCTCCACACATTGGTTGAGGTTCTGGTTCTGGTTCTGGTTCTACAACTGGTTCTGGTGTTGGTTCTACAACTGGTTCTGGTGTTGGTTCTACAACTGGTTCTGGTGTTGGAGCTGGTGCAGCACCGCCACTTCCTCCAGTGTAATCAAAAATAGTTGTTCCTTCATTTTTATTATAAATCGCCGTAACTGTATACTCACCAGCTGTGCTCATTTGGCCACCTGGTGATACTGTGGTAGTAAAATCTCCATCTCTGTCTATATCTACTTGAGCAATTGCAACAAGTGACCCATCTTCTTTTTGCACTTTTATTATAACAGGCATTGTAAATTCAGATACTATTGATTCTTTAACATGACCAGAAATTGTTATGAGTCCTGTTTCACCGTATGCTGGAAAATCAGTTTCCACTGAAATAGGGGGCACGTTACTCTGAGCACTGACTGCACCAGTTAGCCCATATGACATAATGGATAAGCTAAGTAGTAAAATGGCAAATGTTACACTAATTCGCATTTATGATAATGCAATACTGCGACTATTTATCATAGAGTGATAAAAAAATTGACAAAACTAGGACAAATTTTGTTATTTTATTAAAATTTTAAACAAAAATACTAGTCAAATACATTACAACTAGTCCTAACCCAATTCCAGATATTATTGATGCACTTGAAATAGTATTTTCACTCTCTTCTCGTATATACTGAATAATTGACACAACCACTTGAAAAATTGCACCTGCTCCTATTGATAAAAATATCACAGTTGTAAAAGGCGAATAAGAAAATCCTCCTATCCATGTTCCAAAAATTGCTGGACTTCCTGCAATAAGTCCTAGACAAATTAGTCTCAAAACCATGGCTTTTGTTCTTGCCATAGGAGCAGCAATTGCAAATCCTTCTGTGGTGTTATGAATGGCAAATCCTATGATTAGGAAAGTACTCAATGCAACCTGCCCAAGTGCTATTGCAGCACCTACAGCCAAACCTTCACCAAAATTATGAAATCCTATTCCTACAGCAATCATCAAAGAAATTGCGAGTGGTTTTGATATTTTGGAAAATTGTGATTTTTTGATTAAACTGTTTCCTATAGAAAATAGAATCAAAAATGATAATATGGTTACGGTCATAATGAGTAATTGGCCATTAAAAATGTCTGAGAGATGGCTCTGAGAAATTTCTGATGCTTCTTCAATTGCATCAAATGCTAAAAAGAGAAGTAATCCGACTGTAAAAGCCAAGAAAAATCGATATTTACTACTTCCAAGTTTTTGGATAAATGAAAACCACAAAAGCCCAATCATTATTGGAACGATGCCAATTAGAAATCCAATTAGTCCTAGAAAACCAATAAGTTCTGTATTTACTTCTAGTCTGAGCGATGCCGCATCAACAAATTTTTCAAATCGTGTTCCATCGTCAGTTGTTAGACCAATACTATATGGTTGACCTTCATTCCAATCATAAGGAATTCTAACTAATGCTGTTTCAAATTTTGTTAGATGGTTATCAGGTTCTATTGCTGCAGGTTGTATTCTATCATTAACATCAGCTACTGTAATGTTGACATCAATAGGTCCTGTATTTCTAACTATTACTTGTATCTCGCCATCAACAAAATCAATTTGTTCTATATGAATATCAGGTAAGACTATACCAAATTCAAGAAAATTGGTAGCTGGACCCATTAAAAAAGCAATTACAATTGCTAGTAATATTAATGGACCAATAGCACTTACTGCAATTTTATAATTTGAAAACTCTGTCATGATTAAGTTTCATCACTGTAATTTTTTTCAGAATCCTTTACTAGGAAAGAACCTACCCAACCTTTTTCAGAAAATTCTGTGTTATGTGCATGAAACATGTAAAGACCTGGATATTTGTACTCAAATTCAAGAATTTCTCTTTCACCCTGTGACATTGTTAACATGTCATTGAATCCTGCTGGAACTGTATCAGTTCCAGCAGGGTAATGATGGAAAAGAGTTCCATGTAAATGGAAATTATTTACTGGATCAAACTCTAAAATATTAACTACATATGCACGGATTAATTCATTTGTTGAAATCTCTACTGGATGGTGTTGATAATAAAATGGAACTGTATTTGCACCATAAAAGTTGTTTTCACCATCAAAGTCTGTGTCTAATCCATTTAGAATAAAAACAAGTTCATCTGCTTGGACTCTTCCTTCCTTTGGATCTACTATGTATGCGCCATAAAGTCCATGAGCAATATGCTCTTCAACAGGATGAACATGACAATGATACAGATGTAAACCTACAGGCTCGGCATAAAATTCATAGATAAATTTACCACCAGGTCCTACATTTTCAAAAACACCGTCCATTTCGGCTTTATGGATTCCATGAAAATGCATCGTATGAGATTTTGAACCTTCATTTGAGAAATGAACTCGTACAAGATCACCCTCTGTTGCACGAATTGTTGGTCCTGGTACAGTTCCATTAAATGTCCAAACATTATAAAACACTCCCGGTGAGACCTCCATCACCTGATCATCTCGTGCAGTAATTGTAAATTCTCGAAGTATAGTACCATCCTCTAGTTCAGAAACAGTTCCATAATCAAAATCTCGTAAATAAGATTCTGGATCAAACTCTAATATTTCACCAGTGTATCCAATTGGATCAATTATATCACCTGTAGTTTGTATTGCAAGTCCAGTGTGTGTAAGAAATGTTTTCGGTTCTTCTGCTGCGTCACTTACTGCTGGAATAACAAAATACAATGTTGAAATTGAGGCTACTATTAGCAATATCATAAACATTTTTTTAGATTGATTATTTTTCTCCAACAAAATTCCACTATTTGAATGATATTTAAAATTTAGCCTAGGCTAACTTTTTTAGCCATGACTAAATTTCTCAATTCAAGTAATAATAACTAAATTCCAATTAAACAAATTTAACTCTGAGTTCTGCGAACAATGTATGGCAAATAAACCGAAGTTTCTAGTTATTGTAGGTATATTTATTGGAATTGGAGCAGCATTATTATTTTATGGATCTCAATCAATTACTGCAGATATCGTAATTATTGAAGGACAAATAGATGAAACTAATACTGTTCGAATTGATGCATTTTTAGATCCAAAAATAAATACTGAAGGAGTATTTGCTGTACAAACATTAGAGGAAAATCAACAAAGTATTTCAGCAGTAGTTCTTGGCCCATCTGGAACACCAATAGTTGAAAGTACAATCAATCAAAGCTCTTTTGAAGAAATTTTTGAGATATCCGAAATTGGTACGTACACATTAGTAATTGAAACAGACAGTGGTGAAATGATTAATGTTGTAGGAGGAATAGGTCATGTTCCTGATAGTTCAGCATATTCAATTTCAACTGCAGGATTTTTCATTTTACTTTTAGGCATGATAGGTGTAATAGTTTTAGGAATGCTTCTTGTCAGAGAAAGAAGGCGGAAATCTAGTTAAGAAAACTATCCATTTTGGCAAGACCATCTTCAACATTTTTGTAATTATGACCAGATTCCATCATTTCAGATAGTTTTTCAGAATCAACAGAATATTGAACATCATCTAAACTTCCATTTTGATTAACAAATTGGTGCTGTATGAGATATGATAGTTTTTCCTGAAGATCCTCTGGCATAATACCAAATTTCTCAGATAGAAATGTGCAGTGTTTTGGACCATTTTCCATCTCAGCCAAAATTTCGGATATCTCTGGATCAAATAGATTATCAATGATTTTCTTTTCATCCAAATCTGGTTTTTCCATGAAATTATGTCAAATTTTTGATTTATAATACTATTCTAAAATTATTCTTGAGATTACGCATAATTTTCAGCATGGTTTTTAATGGGGTAACTAAAAATCTTGCTTACTTGAGTACACAATATGAAAATCTTATCAGAATATTGGGAAATGATATTCCCGGTGAAAAAAAGATACTTGTTGGACTAACTCAGATTCGTGGAGTTGGAATGATGTTTGCAAATTCAATTATTAATCATTTAAACATAGATCCTAATTCAAAGATTGGATATCTGAATTCTGAACAAATTACATCAATTGAAAAAGTTATTCAAGATCCACAGTCATCAAGTTTTCCAACATGGTTTTTGAATCGCCGAAAAGATGCTGAAACTGGAAAAGATTTGCATCTTGTTACATCAGATATTGCATTTAATGTGAGAAATGATATAGAACGAGAGAAGGGTGTTTTCAGTTGGCGAGGTTACAGACATATGTTTGGATTAAAAGTTCGTGGTCAAAGAACCAGATGCACTGGCCGTAAGGGAGGTGCAGTTGGAGTTGCAAAAGGTGGAAGAGTTTTGCCAGCTAAAGGAGGAGCAGGAGCACCACCGGCAGAAGGAGATGCACCAGCAGAAGGAGCTGCACCAGCAGAAGGAGCTGCACCAGCAGAAGGAGCTGCACCAGCGGCAGAGAAGAAGGAAGCACCAGCGGCAGAGAAAAAAGCATAGGCGATTATAATGGGAGATACTAAAAATTTTAGAAGAGTTTGGAAGAAACCAAAACGACCACTTAATTTTGATTTAAAGATGGAAGAATTGAAAATATTAGGTACTTTTGGATTAAAAACTAAGCGAGAATTGTGGAAAGCAAGAACTGAATTATCGCGTGTAAGAAACCAAGCTCGCTCTCTTTTGGCTTTGAGGCAAGACGTAAGAGACAGAGAAGAGCCAATTCTACTCAAATCATTATCTAGAGTAGGTTATGTAGAACCTGATGCAACACTAGATGATGTTTTAAATCTTGAATTGAGTGATTTATTTTCTCGTAGACTTCAAACTGTTGTACAAAAAAAATTCTTTTTCAAAACACCATATCAGGCTAGACAAGCAGTTTCTCATGGTCACATATTAATCGGTGACAGAATTGTAAACATTCCATCATATGTTGTAAGTATTGATGAAGAGCCAAAAGTCAAACTTACTACAGAATCTATTTTTAACGAAATTCTATCAGAACCAGAATCTGATTTAGGTAGTCCTGAAACTGAAAATATAGAAATTCCTGCTGAGGCACCTGCTGAAGAAGTAAAAGCTGAGGCACCTGCTGAAGAAGTAAAAGCTGAGGCACCTGCTGAAGAAGTAAAAGCTAACACTGAATAATTATCTAGGCAAGTTTAAGATTAGAAATTCTTTCATATTCTTTTTCAATTAATTCTAAAAGTTTGTCTGAAGTCATTCTAGTTTTTAATAGAGATGCAATCATGCATCCTCCAGCACCAGCGCCCTCTTTGACAAATCCTTCAGAATACGATTTTAACCCAGGAAATTTTGATTGACTTAACAGAGGATCAACTGATAAAACAGGAATATCATCTATCTGTTTAATAGTTTCTAAAAATTTGGCATCCACATCATCAATAATATATGAAGTACATCCTACTGCAATATTCTGTTGATTATATCCAATCCTTTTTGCAAATGCAAGAACTGCAGTCATTTGCGTTCCACCAGCCAAAATTACATGGGTAATTTTTGATGATTCAGATAGTATTCCAGCAACAACTGGAATCATTGGATCGCCTAATTCAGAAATCACATTAATTGGATCATCTGATTCTAGTCGTTTTAGAGCCTTATCTACAGCTTGATTTTTAATTTCAATTGGATTATTTGGCATGCTTGAACTGACACTCGTATTAATTCCAAATCCGTTTAGTACTGCCAAGGCTGTAGTAGTACCACCTGGTATACTTTCACCAATGACAAGACACTCATTTGGTCTACAAATTGATTTTCCAATAATTTTTCCAAATTCTACCGCTTCAGATACTTTCTCAGGAGATAATGCTGTTGACTCTGAGATATTTTTGCCAAATTCTAATTGTGAATCAAAATGAGGAATGTTAGGAGAAATTTTGCTACCTGCATTGATTATAAAATGAGGAATTTTTGCTGAATCAAGTGCTACTTTAGTTAATAATGCAGGAGTTGGTTTTCCATCAGGTGACATTGGAATAGTATCTATACACTTACAGTGCCCATGTCGAAGAAATTCAGCATCTGCAGGTGATGTAAATTTCAAGAATTCTTTATCTGCGCCAGCAATAGTAATTCCTGGGATTTCTGATGTTTCAGTATAAGAAATTACAAGACAGAAATTGAATTGACTTTTTTCTAATGAATTGATAAATTCTTTGGCACATTCAACATTTCCATGACTGGATATTACCAATTTATCCACCCATTCTCATAACAAATTCTTCTTCAGAAATTGGCTGTATTACTGGATTTGTGTTTTTTTCGTTAGAAATAGTAGAAGTTGGGTTTGAACCATAATCATGGCCTGGATACATTACTAGTGTTTCATCTAATTTTGCAACTACATCAAATAGACTATGGTAAAGTTCCTTTGGACTTCCACCTGGAAGATCAACTCTTCCACAGTTTCCCACAAAAAGTGTGTCACCAGAAAAAATTTTACCATCACCAACTAGACAAATACTGTCTTTTGAATGACCGGGTGTATGATATACCAAAAGTTCGGAGCAACCAAACTTGATTGAATCTCCGTCTTTGACAGTCATATCATTTTGTAAAGTTGATGCCTCATGTTGTACAATCTTGACACTAATTTCAGCTGCTAGCTCCTCATTTCCCCTTGTATGATCATCATGCCAATGTGTATTGACAATATACTTTGGGTTAAGATTTTGCTCTTCAATTATCTGAATTATTTTATCCAAATCCCAAGATGGATCAATTACTATACACTCTTGGGTAGATTCATCTTCAACAATATACGAAAAATTCTGCATTGGACCTACTGAAATCTGATAAACTTTCATAGAATACCATCCTCTGCCTCTGGAGGTATTCCAATTTTTTCAACAAATAGTTCACCAGTAAGATCTTTTCGTTTAGGAATTCCTTTTTTCATCTTGTGAAATGTTGTAGTAATATCACATTTAGTATGGATATTTGCTGTTTCACCAGTTTGAGGATCTAATCCAGATGGAACATCAACTCCAAATTTGAAGCAATCATTTCCATTAGTATAATTTATTGCTGATGCATATGGTTCCCTTATCTCTCCTGTTATTCCAGTGCCTAGAATACCATCAATTATGACATCAGGTTTAAAATCAATTTCAAAAGAATCTCCTGTTATTAGTTGTACAGATTTCATTTTTTCTAAGATTGACCAATTCCACTTACTCTCTTCAGTTTTAATTTTATCAGGCGTACCAAGTAGAATTGCCCTAACGTTTGCATTATGACCTGCAAGATGTCTTGCCATCACTAAAGCATCGCCACCATTATTTCCAAGTCCAACAAAAACCAAGATACGTTTTCCCTCAACACTTCCAAATTTTTCTACCAACCGTCTAACTGCTGCAGCGCCAGCATTTTCCATCATAAATTTTTTCAAGAAACCCATGTCGTGACCCTTGTTTTCAATCTTATACATATCATCTACAGAAATTTCCATATTGTTAGAAAAATTCAAATTCAAATAAGAGCTTTTGCAAACGCCTTTAACTAAGAATAGTGGAAAAATAGCGATGGAACTAAAAAATGTTAAAACATCGCTTCCAATAATTTCTAAAGAATTAGAACGAACGAATTCATCACGTGAATTTCTAATAAAAAACAATCGTGCAGTAATAATCAATTGTAGTCAGGCAATAATCTCTATTCATAAAAAAGATCTAGTTACAGCTAAAAATAAAATAAAAAAGGCTAAAGAGCAACTTACAAAATTAAAACAAAAGTCAGTGGGGGATCTTTATAGATATGTTCTTACTCCTGAACAAGAATTGGTTGAAGCAATATCACTTTTAGCAATTATAGAGGAAAAAGATGTTCCATCTTACAAATCACTCAAAGTTTCTGGCGAATCATATATTCTTGGTTTACTTGACTGTATAGGAGAACTGAAGAGACAGGTTATAGATACAATTCGAGTTGGAAATTTAAAAAAAGCAGAGAAATTGTTTGGTATGATGGAAAATTTGTATTTGATGCTATATCCATTTGCTACATATGACAAGATTGTCAAAGAGACAAGAAGAAAGTTGGATGTGAATAGAAGTTTGGTTGAAGATACAAGAACTATACTTACTGAAGAAATTAGAAGACAGAAATTAATCGAGACTATCAATAAGACTAAAAAATAATTCTAGAAATAATAATGCGGGCGATGGGATTTGAACCCACGAACTCCTAAGAGACTAGGCCCTCAACCTAGCGCCTTTGACCAGGCTGGGCGACACCCGCACAAACAATTTCATGCAGGGTTTTTATAATCCTTGATTGATTTTGGAAATGTGTTAGTACCTGTAAGATGTTTTACTTGTGGAAGGTTAATTGCAGATAAGTATGAAGATTATCAAAATAAAATTAAGGCAGGGGAAGAACCAATAAAAGTTCTTGATGAACTTGGAATGGACAGATATTGTTGCAGACGAATGTTGTTAACATCAGTTGAAACAATTCAACAGGTAATTCCATTTTATGAAGCAATGCACACTAGAAATCAAGAAGTGCAAAGCGAGCTAGAATAGTTTGCCAAAAATTACATCGCTAACAGGAAGAATTCTGTATAATAGTCGTGGTAGTAAAACTATTGAAGTTGACATAATAGCTGATAATAAATTTCTAGGTAGAGTCTGTGCGCCTTCTGGTGCAAGTGTTGGAAAATATGAGGCTGTAAGTTTTCCTAATAATAAACCTGAACAAAGCTTAAAAATTCTAAATGAAAACTCTGAAAAATTTCTCGGTTCTGATGCATCTGATTTAAAATTAATTCATGATACTATCAAATCAATTGATAATTCAGATAACTACTCAAAAATTGGCGGTGCTTGTGCATTTGCAATAACAATTGCAGCAGCACAAGCCGCTGCAAATTCATTAGAAATTCCACTATACAGTATTATAAACAAAGATGATGAATTAAAATTTCCATTTCCATTAGGAAATATACTTGGTGGAGGTGCACATGCAGGTCCTGGAACACCAGACATTCAGGAAGTTTTAGTTGCATCAATAGGTGCAAAAGGAATACAAGAAGCTATTGATACTAATCTACAAGTTCACAAAGAGCTGAGAAATTTAATTCAGAAAGAGGATCCAACTTTTACAAACGGTAGGGGTGATGAAGGAGGTTGGGCACCAAAATTTGATAATGAGAAAGCTCTGGAAATTTCCACTAAAGCAATTGAAAATCTAGGATTTACACTGGGAAAAGAAGTAGCTCTGGGAGTTGATTTTGCATCATCAACTCAATGGAATGAAAATAAGGGAAAATACATCTATGATAGAGCAGGATTTGAGAATGATTCTGGTCAACAAATTGATTTTGCTGCAAAGATGATAGACAAGTACAAACTAATCTATGCAGAAGATGCTGTACATGAAGAGGCATTTGAGGATATGGCAATACTGACAAAAAAATTTCCGGATAGAATGATTACTGGTGACGATCTTACAGTTACAAATACAAAAATTTTGGATAAAGCAATTGCGCATGGTTCATGTAATGCTGCAATTCTCAAGGTTAACCAAGCAGGAAGTCTTTTTGATGCATTAGAATTTGCAAAAATGGCTAATGAAAATAATATAAAATTAATAACATCTCACCGGTCTGGTGAATCAACAGATTCACAAATATCCCATATAGGAATAGGAACAAAGTCAAAACTACTAAAAGTTGGTGTTGTGGGAGGAGAAAGAGTTGCAAAATTAAATGAATTAATTCGACTATCAGAGCATGATTTAATACATGGCATGATAGACATTTAAAAATCACAATGAGCGAACAGACAGAAATTTCAGGTGTTAAGAAGAAAGTTCTATCGACTGGAATCAGAGTGGGGACAGCTGTAAAGACCAAGTTTATGCGTCAATATATCACAGAATCGAGTCCGGAAGGATTGTACATGTTGGATATAGATATCACTCTTAGCAGAATTAAGACAGCTGCAAAATTTGCCAGCCGTATGGACATCAAACGTGTCATTGTTTGTTCAGGAAGAGAATATGCAGGTACACCTATTGAGAAATTCTCTGAATGTACAGGAGCAACTATGTTATTGGGAAGATTTATGCCTGGTACTTTAACGAATCCATCATTACCATTTTACACTGAACCACAACTTTTGATAATTTCTGATCCGCAGGTAGATGCTCAAGCAGTAATAGAGGCCACAAATGCAGGAATCCCAGTTATTGGTGTTGCAAATACAGATAATCTTACATCAAAATTAGATTTGGTAATACCTGCAAATAATAGAGGAAGAAAAGCACTTGCCACAGTATATTGGCTTCTTGCCCGTGAAATTCTTATTCAAAAAGGAGAACTTGCAGAAGACCAAGATATGAAATATGAAATAGACGACTTTGAGACAAAAATCAAAGATATTGAAGAAGACGAAGAGTAAATCTTCAGAAGAAGAATTATACAAGTACATTTTAAATTAATTATTTGACTTCAAAAGCATCAGCGCCAGGTAAAATAATTCTTTTCGGAGAACATTTCGTAGTTCATGGCACCAAGGCAATTTTAGGTGCAATCAACAAACGAGTAACAATAATTTCAGAAAAAAATAAAAGCCAAAATATTTCTATTAAATCGTCTTTAGGTGAAAATTCTATTCCAATTTCTGAATCAATAGAGAATGTTGATAGTATGTTCAAACCGTTCTTCTTTATTGCAAAAAAAATAATCAATGAAAATAATTTTAGTAATGGGATAGACATGGACATACAGTCTGATATTCCAATTGGAGCTGGTCTAGGATCATCCTCTGCATGTTGTGTTGCAGCAGCAGCATCAATATCAAACCTATTTTCAGAACTTGAAAAAAATCAAATTCTAAATATTGCGATAGAAGCTGAGAGAACTATCTTCCCAAATACATCAGGTGCTGATTGCACAGTCTCAGTCTTTGGAGGTATAATTGGTTATCAAAAAGATAGTGGTTACAAAATTATAGAAACTAATCACGAATTTGATTTTATCGTGGTAAATTCAAAAAAGCCACATTCAACCAGTATTGTAGTAGATCGTGTAAATAAATTCAAAAGTTCAAATGAAAAGATCTTTAGAGATTTGTGTGAGGAAGAAACAAGATTAATTGAAAAAGTAACTGATTCATTACAAACATTTGATCTTGAGACTATAGGAAAATGTATGTCACAGAATCAAATTTTTCTAGAGCAATTGGGTGTCTCAAATGATCAACTACTGGAAATTATAAAATTAATTGAGAAAGAGACATTTGGAGCAAAAATTACAGGTGCAGGTGATGGCGGATGCATTATTGCGCTAACTAATAAAAATGAAAAAGAAACAGTATTTGAACATATGAAAACTGAACATGAAGCATATTCAGTAACCATAGACAAGACTGGTATGCAAGTTTTTAATGCCAATTAGGAAAGAAATGGTATGATACTAATCAAACTAGGCGGTTCCATAATCACTAACAAAGAAAGACCATTATCACCTAGAAAAAAGACAATAGAAAATATACTAAAACAAATTAAGAAAATCAAAGAGCCTGTAATAATAGTCCATGGAGGAGGTTCTTATGGTCATTACTGGTCTGTCAAATATGACATGCATACAAAACCAGCAAAAAATGATATGCGTGGAGTTGCAATTGTAAAAAATTCCATGGTGGAACTAAACAAGATAATTCTAGACATTGCGGTAAAAAATAGAATTAATGCCTATTGTTTACCACCAACTGATTTCATGAATGGAAACAAGCCAATTAAAAATAAAATTCTAACAATAAAGGACATCTCAAAATCGGGTTTGACACCTGTCACGTTTGGTGACGCATTGTGGTTTGGTCAAAAAAAATCCTTCATCTTATCAGGTGACGTAATAATGAGTACACTTGCAAAAATTCTAAGACCAAGGTTAACTATTTTTGTATTAAATGTAGATGGGGTATATTCTAACATTAAATCCAAAAAACTAATCTATGATTTCAAAAAAGATAGACCAAAAATTGCAACAAATTCCATGGATGTAACTGGAGGAATGACAAGGAAAATTACAGAGGCAGCCAAAATCTCCAAGGCTGGCATGAAAGTATTTTTTGTAAATGGCAACAAACCCAAAAGAATTTCCGATGCTGTAACAGAAAAAAAATTTGAGGGAACTATGTTTAGGAGTTAGAATGGACGAATATGTAATCCTAGTTGATGGGAACGATAATCCAATTGGAAAAGAAGAAAAAGTAAAATGCCATTTACCAGATGGCAAACTTCATAGAGCATTTACTGCGTTAATCTACAACAAAGATGGAAAATTACTTCTAACACGAAGAAGTGATTCAAAGATGCTATGGCCAGGTGATTGGGATGGAACTGTTGCAAGTCATCCTAGAGAATCTGAGAGTTACGTATCATCAGCTGAGCGTAGAATGCCTGAAGAGATTGGCATAACATGTGAAATGAGTTATGTGAATAAATTCGAGTATCATGTTCCCTACAAAGACATTGGTTCAGAAAATGAGGTTTGCGGAACATTGATGGGAGTTCTAGATGATTTTGATGAGTCATGTTTGATAAAAGATGAAATTTCTGAAATTAGATGGATTACACCTAATGAATTAAAGACAGAATTAGAAAATAATAGAGATATTTACTGTCCATGGATGGTCGTAGCATTGTACTTTCTTGATGATTGTGAATCTGATACAAAAGAAAAATTCAATTCGTTAATCTCAGACTGGACTACAGATGAATTGAAGAGCACATATGAAAACGCAATTAAGCATTACATTCCTCAAGACAATTGGAGATTAGTAAAATGAAGGGATCTGATTCAATTAAAAAAAATGCGGTTTTGGTAAACAAATTTTTGAGAAAAGAGCTCAAAGGTGAACCAAAGCAACTGTATGATGCTGCAGCACACTTGATTATACACGGAGGAAAACGCCTTAGACCATATCTGGTATTGAAGAGTTGTAAGGTTTTAGGTGGAAAACAATCTGATGCTATGGCGGCAGCAAGCTCAGTTGAAATGATTCACAATTTTACACTGGTTCATGACGATATTATGGATAATGATGAAATGCGGCACGGAGTACCAACTACTCATAAGAAATTTGATATGCCATTAGCAATTTTGGCAGGCGATGTTTTGTATTCAAAAGCATATCATACAATATCTGCAAAGTCAAATCTATCAACAAACTATACTTCACAACTTGTGAAAAAACTATCAAAAGCATGTGTAGAAATTTGCGAGGGTCAGGTTGATGATATCAAACTTGCTGAAAACAAGCGAATTCCAACTGAACAAGAATACATCAAAATGATAGAGAAAAAAACCGCGGTTCTTTTTGAGGTATCATGTGCAATGGGTGCAATCTGTGCCAAAAAGAAGCCAAAAGACGTGAAAAACCTTTCATCGTTTGGACGTAATCTTGGAATTGCATTTCAGATAACAGATGACTTGATTGGAATAATGGGTGATAGTAAAATTACTAAAAAGCCTGTAGGAAATGATATTCGAGAAGGGAAAAAGTCACTACCGATACTTCTAGCAATTCGAAAGGCAAAAGGAAAAGACAAACAAAAGATAATCAAAGTTTTTGGAAAAGCTAATGCTTCAAAAAAAGATGTCCAAACTGCAGTTAACACAATCCGCTCATTGGGAATTGAAGAAGTAGTTAGGAAAAAAGCACTTGGATATGCAAACAAAGCAACAAAATCACTTGATTCCTATTCCGGAAGTAATGCAAAAGAAATGATCAGTCTATTAGACTTTGTTGTAAAACGAAGTCTTTAACAAATTTCTTAAGATTCTAAATCCTCAACATCAAGAATGTATTGGTTTACACATTCCTGTGTTTGATTAGAATTATGATCAAGCATTTCCTCTCCACATGTAGGGCAGATTAACTTGCTTCTAGATGCATATACAACTGGGTTTCTTGCTTCTCTTGTAAAACGCCACAAACATTTCTCTCTCTTTTCTTTGTGATGATTTCTTAGATCCTCATTACAAATTGGACATGCCGTAGTTATCATGCTATCTTAGGTGAGATACCAGCTGTATTAACAATTTCAGTTAGCTGTTATGAGTTATTTCTGATGGGTTCTTAATGTCAACTTTTTGTAATAGACCTGTAGATTTTAAAACAAGAGTGCCTACGAGAATTCCAACGGTTATTATAACAATAGTTCCCGATGGTGCAAGGTTGAGGAAATAAGACAAAAGTATACCACCAATTACTGAAATAACTGAAATCCCCATTGATATGCAAACTGTTTTTTTAAATCCCTTTCCAAACATCATTGCAGTGATATTGGGAATCACAATAAGTGCGGATATTAACAGTATTCCAACTAGTCGCATTGAAGTTACAACCGTAATAGATGCAAGAATAACAAAAGCGTAATTTAACAAAGTTGTTCTTAGTCCTACAAGTTTAGCTTGTTCTTCGTTGAATGTTAGATGAAGAAATTGTTTTTGCAGAACAACTAATGTAGCAATTATGCCTGAACTAATAGCAAGAATCATTATAGTATCTTCATTACTTATCAAGAGAATACTTCCGAACAAAAAGCTAAAGAGATCTACTGAAAATCCACCAGATGAACTTACCAGAATGACGCCTACAGCCAATCCAGAGACCAAGACTACAGCAACTGCCGCATCACCAGATATCTTGGTACTTTGTCTTAATTTTTGGAGTCCTATTCCACCAAATATAGAGACAATGAATGCTGTCCATAATGGAAAAACTCCTAAGAACAAACCAACCGATATACCGCCAAATGCAACATGTGCAATTCCATCACCAAATAAGGAATAACGTCGCAACACTAGAAATGTACCCATGAATGAACAAATCAGACCAACTGCAATTCCTGCAATCAGTGCTTTTTGCATAAATCCATAAGAGAGAGCTTCAAGGATCATTTCGTTCTCTCATAATTAATGCATATCATGATTATGCATATGCATTTGCATTGATGATTCAGTATACATTTTAAGAAGTTCTTTATCTGAAAAGAATTTTTCTTTTTCTCCATGGAAAAAGAGTTTCTTGTTCATACATGCAACTCTGTTTGCGTATTTTGATATTGCATCAAGGTCATGTGAAGACCAGATTATTGTGATGTTATTTTCTTTATTGATCGTTTTAATTACATTATAGAATTTTGTTTGTGATTCAACATCAACACTAGCAACAGGTTCGTCTAGAATCAGCAACAAAGGATCCTTAACCAAGGCTTTTGCAATGAAGACACGTTGTAATTCTCCCCCTGAAAGTTCACCGATTCTTCTATTCCTAAGAGATTCTAAGCCTACAGTATGGAGAGCTTGAGTTATTTTGTCATCTTTCTTTTTTATTGTTTGGTATATTCTGTTCCAGCAACAACCACATTCTTGAATTAATTTCACGCCCTGCACTATACGTTTGTCAGAAATTAATCCCATTGAGACAACATCATAAACAGTTGCAGGAAAATTTGGTTCAAATGTTACTTTTTGTGGTACATAACCAATTAGTGGAATAATTGATTCATACTTTGAATCTTCAAATCCAAATAATTTGATATTGCCAGAAAATGGCTGTAATCCCAGAATTGCTCTGAATAACGTAGTCTTGCCAGCACCATTTGGTCCAACAATTCCTAAACAATCGCCTTGTTGTACATCAAAACTGATGTTATCTACCGCAGGTTGGTTATCGTAATTTATGGTAAGATCTTTTACATCAAGCACATTAGTTACTGACATTCAAAAGCCACCATTATAGTACCACACATTACTATCATAGTCACACACCTTGCCATGTCTTTTGTTTATGTTCCGTTATCCACTCTTTTGCCATAGGAAGTAATCTGTCAACATCGACATTTTTTGACTTGAGTGTTATTGCAAAATTATTGTTATGACTTGAAGATGAATCATTTACTTCAATTACAATCTCATTTACATTTGGGTCATTTCTTTCTTTAGCACTTGTAGGTGTATCTTTACATTCTTTCATTGGCATTCAAGAGCCACCACAAGGGAATCTAGATTTTGCTCCATCTTGTCGATGTATGATATGTTTGTCCCTATCTCGTCTGGAGTCAATGCTTCAAGTGGACTAAATAACATGACTTGTGCATTGGTTTCTTCTGCAATGACTTCTGCAAGCCTTGGATCAACTAATTCTTCTGAAAAGATTACCTTGATGTCATTATCCTTAACAAAATCTACAAATTCAGCAATTTCTGCAGCAGAAGCCTCTGAATCAGGCGTCATGCCACTAAGTGCCATTACATGTATGTCATATCTTTCTCCAAGATAGGTAAACGCATTGTGAAATGGAACAATTGTATCTTTCTGACATGAGGATAAGGATGACTCTATTTTCATATCTAATGCATCCATTTTGTTATTGTATATGCGAGCATTCTCTTCATAATGTTCTTTGTTTTGAGGATCTGCTTGAATCAATCCATCTCGTATAACGTTAACTTGTTGTTTTACTAAAAGTGGATCTAACCAAATGTGAGGATCGAATTCATAATCATGATCATGTCCATCATGTTCATCTTCTTTTGCATGTTCATCGTGTACATCTTCACCAGAAACTAAATGGTGAATTTCTTCTAGACCTTCTGAACCTTCAATGTGACCGTCCTCAATTTCATGTAATACATGTTCAATTTCTTCAATTGCACCTGCTCCATGATCATGTCCATCTCCCTCATGCTCATGAAGTATTTCTTCTATGGCTTCAATAGACTGTGATTCAGTCATATGTCCCTCTTCAAATTCTTCAATTACCATTGCAATTTCTTCGTAAAATTCTTCAGCGTGAGAG
>JAKUOP010000001.1:17080-23879 GCA_022450565.1 Candidatus Nitrosopelagicus sp.
ANNNTCATNGTGATCATCATGATCATCTTCTTTTGCATGTTCATNGTGATCATCATGATCATCTTCAAATTTTAACAGTTCAACGCCTTCNGATGCTTTAACAAATAAAACATTATCAAATTCTCCAGAACCAATTATATTTTCAACATAAGGCTCCATTCCTAATCCATTGTATACAAAAACGTCTGCATCGTTCAAAGACTGAATCTCTTGGGCTCGTGGTTCCCAATCATGAGCCTCTACTCCAGATGGCATAAACTGTTTAACTTCAGCAAAATCACCAGCCACATTTTTTGTAAACTCATGGTATGGATAAAACGATGTTAAAACAGTCAATTTTTCTTCTTGTGAAACAAGGTTAGTTTGGTCCACTTCAGGTGTATCCATAGGCATGGAGTTGTCCGAAACACCACTGAATGCCATAACAGATGCAATTATTGCTACTGCAATAGCAACGCCAGCTACGATAGCAATTGATGAATTCTTACTCATAGATAATCACTCCAAGCGAAAAGATGGCAAGTGGAAGGGTATGAACAAAGCATGTGGATGTAAAGTGCAGACCTGCCGTTCTTGCCATAGGAATCATCAAAAAATGTTATTAATAAATGTGTAAAAAGTTAATAACATTTAGTTAAAATTTTTATGTTTCTTAATAACATTAGACGTATGCCAATTGTCTCTATATCATTAACTGAGGAAATTCTCAAAGAGATTGATTCATTGCAAAAGAATCTAGGATTCTCAGGAAGGTCAGATGCAATTAGGGCGGGGATACGAAGTTTTGTTGCAGAAGAAAAGCAAAAAGAGGATCTTTCTGGAAATGTAAATGCCATCCTACTAGTAGTACATAATGACGAGTATGATAATCAAGTAAACGGAATCAAGCACTCATACGAGGATCTCATTACAACCCATCTTCACAGCAAGATAGAAGGTGACAAGTGCATGGAACTTTTCATGTTAAAAGGAGAGGCAGGTTCTGTTAGCTCTATTACTAAGGATTTTCAGATTAACAAAAGAATGGATACTGTAAAGTTAGTGACGCTATAGATGAACGACGAAGAAATAAAAAAAGAAATTAGAAAATTTGCATTACAAAATGCTATAGAACATGAGGGTCAGACAAGAGATAAAACAATTCTTGCAAAAATTTTAGGCTCTATCCCAGAACTGAGGCAGAAGGTACAGGAGATATCTCCAGTAATAACAGAAATAGTTTCTGAGATTAATCAAATTCCATTAGAGCAACAGCAAAAGGAAATTGCTGAAAAATATCCAGAACTTTTACAAGTTGAAGAAAAAAAACCTGAACAAAATGTTCTACCAGCCCTGAGAAATACTGAAGGAAAAACAATAATTACAAGATTTCCACCTGCACCAAATGGATACCCTCACATAGGTCATGCAAAGGCTGCAATCATAAGTGAAGAATATGCAAAGATGTATGGAGGAAAAATTATTCTCAGATATGAGGATACAAATCCTGGAACCGAACGTTTAGAATATTATGCTGCAATCAAGGTTGGAATGGATTGGCTTGGAATACAATTTGACAAGATAGAACATGTTTCTGATAATTTAGAAAATCTATATGAGAACGCAGAGAAATTAATAAAATCAAATGATGCCTATGTTTGTATTTGCAAGCAAGATACCATAAGCAAAAACCGTAAAGAGATGATAGAATGTAATTGTACTAAAAGAAGTATGGAAGAAAATGAACAAATGTGGCATGAAATGTTTGGAGAGAAAAAATTCAAGGAAGGTCAAGCACTGTTACGGTTTAGAGGTGACATGAAATCTGGAAACACAACAATGCGAGATCCTACATTATTTAGAATAAATACAAAAAAACACGCACGAGCAGATCAAAAATATCGCGTATGGCCAACATATGACTTTTCAGGCATAATTTTTGATAGTAATTCAGGCGTGACACATGCAATGCGCTCAAAGGAATTTGAACTAAGAAAAGAACTACATCATAACATACTGGATAAACTTGGAATGGGAAAAGCAGAATTCGTCTTTTTTGGAAGACTCGAACTTGAAGGAATGCCCGTCTCAAAAAGTGCCTTAAAACCACTAATTGAGGATGGAAAAATTCCCTGGTATGACGATCCACGACTTCCTACACTAGAGGGCTTGAGGCGCAGGGGAATAAGACCAGAAGCAGTAAGGAAATTTATCCTTTCACTTGGATTGACAAAAAATGATACAAATTCACCATTTGCAACACTTGAGGCATTTAACAAAAAAATCGTGGATCCAGAATGTGTTCGATTACATATGGTAAGTGATCCAAAGAAAATGAAAATATCAAACTTTGAAGCAAGAGAAATAACGCTTGCAAATCACCCGACAAAGGATCTTGGAACCAGAACAGTAATGGTTGATGATGTTCTATTAATCTCTGGCTCCGATGCCAAACAAATGAAAGTGGGCGAGAATGTACGATTGCTTGGACTAGGTATTGTAAAAATAACTAATTTAACAGACCAAATTGATGCTGAGCTGGTAGATGACTCGGAAAAAGCAGAAAAAAAGATCCAGTGGGTAGCAGGAAAAGATGCATTACAAATTAAGGTAATTGTTCCAGACTTGCTATTCATTAATGAAGAGTTTAACAAAGATAGCTTGCAGACGCATGAAGTAATTACCGAATCTGCATATTCAAATTTAAAGGACGACGCAGAAATCCAGTTTGTTAGACTTGGGTATTACAGAAAAGAATCCTCGCATCAAGCAATATTTACTCACAAGTGAGCAATAATGAAAATAGTAAGGATAAGAAAAAATGCAAATGAGACATACGGTCTAGTTCAAGATGAAAAAGTTGCTACAAAAGATGATATCACATATGGTACTGGAGTTCCAATTCCAATAAATGTAAGGGATTTTTTGTTTGATGGCTGGCTGCAAGAGATAAAAACAAACTATTCAAAGATATCATTCGATCATGATTTGTCTGAATTTGAGATTTTGGCACCACTTCCAAACCCTCAAAAAATTGTCTGCCTTGCATTCAATTACATTGATCATGCAAAAGAACAGGATCTTACACCTCCAAGCGAGCCTGCTATCTTCATAAAACCTCGTACAACGCTATGTGGCATGGAAAGTGATATTGTATGCCCAAGATTTGTCAAGGAACTAGATTATGAGGTAGAGCTTGCAGTAATCATAGGTAAAAAATGCAAAAATGTCTCAGAGCAAGAAGCACTTAACCAGATATTTGGCTATATGATTTTGAATGATGTTTCTGCAAGAGACATACAGTTTCAGGATAAGCAGTTTACAAGAGGCAAATCATTTGACACTTTTGCACCATGTGGTCCATGGATTACAACAAAAGATGAAATTCAAGAGCCACAGAATCTTCGCCTATTGACAAATATTAATGGCGAGCAAAGACAAAATTCTAATACAAAAAATATGCATCTAAAGATCCCGCAAATAATCTCAAAGCTTAGCAAGGTGATGACACTAGAACCGGGTGATATAATCTCTACTGGTACACCCGAAGGAGTGGCGCTAAAAAATCCTAATACGCCATTCTTGAAAGACGGTGATAAAATTCACATGGAGATAGAAAAGCTTGGCATCATAAAAAACACTGTAAAATTTGTTGACTAGAGTTTTTTTTCTACAAGATAGAATGGAAACTTCTTTTGTATAGATACAATTGGGATTTCATCTTGTTGTGTAAGAATTCTTATCTTTGAATAGTTTTTTTCTAGTGCCAATCGTTGAACATGCTGGATAAATTTTTGTATGCCATAAGATTTGCCAAATAGAATTGTCAGTATCATTGTATTATCAAATGATCTTGAATCTGTAATAATACCCAGACTTTGAATTGTTTTGTTATCTTTTATGCATAAGATTTGTTCACTGGCGTTTAATTTTTCAAAGTTAGATTTGGTTAGAGGAATCCATCTCCACGATTCAACAAATCGTAATTCTGAATGTGCTAGTTCATCATAATGTAGAGAATCAAAGAGTGAAGAAAAGGAAGTCTTCTTTGATTCAACAGCAAAATAGTTCCATTGTGACTTTCGTTGATATCCAATTTTTTCTGCAAGGTTAAGTGAGGGGACATTTTCTGATTCAATTAGCATATTAGCGTGAATTATACCCAAGTCATGTGCACTTCTTTCAAGATGTGATACTAACAATTCAGCAAAACCTTTCCTTCTATAATCCTCCCTAACTCTGATACCTTCTATCCAAAGCATACTTTCGTCTGTATATGTTACACCATGGCACATTGCAATTGGCACATTATCCTCCTCTAGTATTACAAGCTCACCTTCCTTGGTCCATGAATCATAAACTTCGTGAATATAATCGCCCCACGAAAAAGTATCTGTACAAAAATCCAATATTTGTTGCTTATCAGACGTGATTGGTTTGCGAATTTGTGTCAAGTATAATAAGAAAAAATATTAATAATAATTAAAGGAGATCTGTTGATGGCTAAAATTATCGCATGTAAAACAAACGAGCTTGAATCTGGAAGTATGAAAAAGATTGCAATTGATGGAAGAGAAATTGTAGTTGCAAATGTTGGAGGAAATTACTTTGCATGTGATGACACATGCACACATTCTGGTGCAAGTTTGTCAGAAGGAACAATTGATGGTTCGACAATTACTTGTGGATGGCATGGTGCTCAGTTTGATTGTACAACAGGCAAACTTTCCCAGTTTCCTGCAAAAATTAATGACTTGAAATCATACGATGTAAGCATAGAATCTGAAGATGTATTTATTGAGGTCTGAAAGTAGGAATCAGGAAGATGAGTAACAATAATCAAGAATCACTTGAAAGTGCGATACAGACACTTAACCAGCTTGCGACAAGCCACTCAACTCCTAAAAATTTTAAAAAGACAATTACGGATCTTATGACCGAATTAAAATCAGAAGAATATTCTATATCAGTTAGAGCAGCTAATGCAATAAGTTCTCTAGATGATATTACACAAGATCCAAATGTGCCTTCTTTCGTTCGTACCTCTTTATGGCAAGCAGTTTCTGTACTTGAGAGCATAAGAGAATAAATTATCTGTAGTTGCTTTAGTATCATTGAAAATTGAAGAATATCTAACAACATTACCGGAATCAATCTTATCAGGTGAAGATGTTCAATTGCCTAAAGAGGCATTTAAGGAGATTTTCAAACTTGCAAATCTAAACAAAAATGATGTTTTTTATCATTTGGGTTGTGGTGATGGTCTGGGACTATTAATTGCCAAAGAGGAATTTAATGCAGAAAAAATTATAGGCATTGATATATCAAAAGAAAAAACTGATGCGGCATCTAAATTGCTAAAAGAGAAAAATTATTCTGATGTAAAAATAATTAATGAAGACATCATAAACTCACATTTTGACGATGCTGATGTGATTCTTTTTTGGTTTGTAGACTATAATGTCTTGGAAAAAATGATGCCAAAGTTTTCTAAACTAAAACAAGGAACACGAATAGTAACGATTTGGGGACCACTGCCAGGATGTCTGCCTGAGCGAGTGGAATTCCCATACATAATGAATAAAGTTCCTTTTTCTAAAGCAAAAGATCTCAAAGAACAGCTCTTAGCTATTTTTGATGTCAAGTGCATTGATTTTGTTACCTCTTGGGAATTTGCTGAGAGGTACACAAAAGCAATCGGAAGAGATAATCCAGAAAATGATAGATTTCTAACAATAATACAATCATTAGTTATTTGGATTAATGCAAAAAATCTAGGTGTTTCGTGTGAAGATGAGATACCAGAGCCAATAAAAAATTATATCTCAATTTTAAAAAAATTCTTTAACATAGAAATTGAGCACCTGTTAAAATAATCCATCAACCTTTTATTTTCGAAACATAAACAAGAACATGGAAGAAAGAATCAATATCAACGTCTCATCAACGGAATATGATAATACTAGTAAGGAAATTAGGAAAACACTTAGTTTGGTTGAAGAGATGATACATGGCCACGATGATTTTATTATAACTGACTCTGAATTTGCATTTGGCTGGCACTTTTATGTAGTATCGGTAAACAGGGAACTAGTTCTAAAACTTTCAGANCAGATGGGAGACGAATTTGAAAAATTAAAGGGAAAAGGAACGGACAAGAAATTTCTAACTTGGTTAACAAATCAAATTTCTCAAAAGGGGCTCAAGGTAAAATTTGCCATTAAAGAAGAAATGGAATCGAGTAAATTCGGAATTTTTTAATTAAAAAGAGGCCTCCGGGGGGAATCGAACACCCATCCGGGGATCCACAATCCCCTATCCTAACCATTGGACGACGGAGGCCACAAGAAAATTAGATTGTATTTACCGTATTAATCTTAGCGTATGCTACTTACGGAACTTATTTCGTATGTTCTTGAACTTCTGACGCCCAAATGGGAATACTCTATACTGCTTGGTCCAGCTGTATGTTAGAATAGATGATATTACTGTTGCAATTACTAAAACTGGTATTACCCATGTGTAGGAAATATCCAAGTCGGGTATTCCAAATATTGTTGCCAAGGTATTTGGAACAAGTACTGCAGTTGCAGCAACTGTAAGCCATACAATCAATTTTGTCAATCGATTTGATGATTCTGTCTGTATAACGGTAATTCCAGTTGAGATTACTTCCATAACGTTTTCAGCCATTTGGATCTGTCTATCCAGAGTACCCAATATGACTTCAAATTTTTCTAAAACATCATCATCGTCAGAGATCATATCAGGATCACCATACTTTATGTTTCTAACAATATCGTGTGTAGCCCAAACTGCG
>JAKUOP010000010.1 GCA_022450565.1 Candidatus Nitrosopelagicus sp.
TCTTTTGGTGTCATCTCTAATCCTGCCATAAATAAAATTACAATTGCACCAATTTCTCCAAGTGTTCTAATTTCTGGTCCGATTTGTAAAATTGATTCTCCTGTCTCTGGATGAAGCAAAAATGCACCTAGTGCAAATGGCCCAATAATCATTCCTGCTATTAATTGCCCTAACACGACTGGCAGCTTTATTCTACTGAATAATTCGCCCACTATTATTGCGGCAGCTAACAATATTCCTACTCCTATGATAACTTCAATGAAGCCTGCTTCTGCTGCCATTATCAGATCTTTTTAGAATTACGTCATATAAGCCAAATCTAGTGAAAATTTCTAAGACAAGATGTTATTGATTTCTACGCAATTTTTAATTTATTAATAAAAACGCCTTTCTTTTTACTAATTCTGCCAATTTCATAAGATTTCATCTTATGTTTGGTGATAATCTTTTGAATTCCTCTGACTTGATTTTCTGGTGAAATGATACAAAATCCTACTCCCATGTTGAATGTTTTGTACATTTCTTCACTTTTAACGCCTGTATCTTCTATTAATTGCATTAGAGGTGGAGTCTTTGGCATGCTATCCAAATGATATCCTATATTTTTCAATCTTAATAATTTTGTAAATGAACCGCCAGTGATATGTGCCAAACCATTAATTTTACATTTCTTTAGTGCCTCTAAAACTGGCTTAACATAAATTTCGGTTGGGCGTAAAAGTGCACTTCCTAAATTTCCAATTCCTTTGATGTTATCTTTTACTGAATATTTTGACAAAAGCACTTTTCGTGCTAGCGAATATCCGTTTGAATGTAACCCTGAACTTTTAATTCCAATAATTACATCGTTTGGTTTTATTTTATTTCCCAACACCATCTCTTTTTTAGAAAGTATCCCTACAACCATTCCTGCAAGATCAAACCCAAATCCTTTACCTGAAATCAAGTCTGGCATGATTGCAGTTTCACCACCAACAATTGGCATTGCTGATTTTTTTGCACCCTTGACCAATCCTGATACAATTTGTTTGAATATTTTTTGATTATTTTTATTTGCAGCTATATAATCTACAAATGAAATTGGTGTTGCACCTATACAAATTATATCATTTACATTCATTGCAATACAATCTATACCAATTGTATCATATTTTTTCATCAAGTTTGCAATTATGACTTTTGTTCCAACACCATCAGTATGTGTGGCTAGTAACTTTCCACCAGGAATTTCTACAATACCCGCGTAATGTCCAAAACCATGAGTCATTTTTGCCTTTTTTTGTAAATTATGCGTAGACCCAATTAATTTACCAATAGCATTTTGACTTTTCTTAATTTCTGATATATCCACACCTGCTTTTTTGTATGTTATTCCCAATTTCTCTCCTCTACATGTACATATGTGAGTCCACTTTTTTATGTTCAGTATATTTATCTGAAAGTTCCTGAAAATCCAAACCTATCTGTTTTTTACCTTTTTTCAATTTCTCTGTGTCAATTCCTATTCCATATGCTTTGTTTACTGCTTCAACTAATGTTACTGCAGCCATTGGATCTGGCTGGTTCTCATTTGCTTTTACCAAGAGCGTAACACCACGAATTTTTCTAATTAAACATTCATTCAATATTCCACCTGCAATACCTGTTATGAATCCCTGGGGGACCATTTTGATGCCAGTATTTTCCATAACTCTACATAAATCTACTTCTGCTGCACAAAATGCTTTGTTATCATGTTTAGAACTTGCTACCCCGTCTAAAATTATTATTTCGTTTGAACCTTTTTTTTCAGCCCAATCTAAAATACTCGATGCAATTGTATAAACTCCGTTTTTACTGATAATTATTTCACAAATTATTGCACATATACTTCCATCCTTATTCGCATAGAATCGAAATGGATGTCTTAGCATTCCCTGCATAAATACTGTTGATGGTGGGAGATGTATGGATCTCATGAATCCAATCTCTTTTAATCCCAATTCATTGATTATATGACTAACTGATAATGTACCTGATAATCCTGCACCCACAAAACCGGCAAAAATTATTGGGTTTTTAAATTTGACTTTTTCTGTTTCATATATCTGAGCTTCTGGAAAACCGTTGTGTTGCACTATTAGAACATTTTTTCTTTCACTTAATTACTCTTTTTTTGCATGAATAATTCCAGCATTGTTTCCCCTTTTTCTGTAATAGAATAAATCATATTTGGTCCAACTGCCTGTTTTTCTATAAAATTATAGTTCATACACAAATGGAGATAATTAAGAAATGATTTTTTCATTCTTATATTAGATTTTGAATACAATTCTGAGAAAGACATTTCCCTCGTTTTTACTTGGTATAGTAGTTTTAGCAGTGAAAGTGTACTGAAATCTTTAGTTCTTGCCTTCACTGTATTTAAGATCTGTTCGTCTCTCTGTATAATGAAATCATCAAATTGCTCTGCTACTTCTATTGGAATATAGGTTAGTCTCGCTCTCATACGGTATTGTACCGTACTTTACCTTATTAGTCTTGACTTTAGATTTGTTGAGCTATGTGATCAGTTTTAGTCAACAGATTTACAAAAGTGTGATCTACTTTGATTGGTATAATTGTAAATTTTGAACAAGGTATCTGGTTTAAACAAGACAGGCATGAATGTTCGATATGGAAATTATTGATGTTGCATCAGTAATAGCAGGTTTAGTCATATTGTGTATTGGAGGCTACGCCATAGTTTCCGGTGGAGTGTCACTAGCAAGAAAACTCCGAATTAGTAGCATGATTATAGGTCTGACAGTTGTCGCATATGGTACATCCACTCCAGAATTGGCTGCAGCTATACTAGCCGCATTTAATTCACATACAGAATTAATTTTGGGAAACATAATTGGAAGTAACATTAGCAACATAGGTCTGGTTATTGGAGTTTCTGCCATATTTACTCCTCTATTAATTAGTAAAGTTACTGTCAAAAAATGGATACCCATCATGATAGGTGTATCATTATTAGTCATAGGTATGTCATATGATGGAGAAATTTCCCAGATTGATGGTATTATACTTATAGCTGCATTAATTGGATTTACAATTTATACCATCAAGACTGTAAATAAGCAAAGAGTTACAGAAAATAAAAGCACTGAGAATGGGAATGTTGAAGGGGAATTATTTCTATCAAGATATAGAATTGAGACATATCCTAAGGCATTGGGTTTAGTAGGAATTGGTATTGTTTTACTATTTCTTGGCGGACATTATACAGTTGATGGTGCTGTAGCAATTGCTGAGAGTGTGGGTCTTTCACAGTTAGTTATAGGAGTTGTAATAGTTGGAATTGGAACATCACTACCTGAATTAATTACATCAGTTATTGCTATTGCAAAAAAACAAACCGACATTGGTGTAGGTAATATTGTTGGTAGTAACATTTACAATATTTTACTCATACTTGGTGTTGCTTCAGCAATGGTTGGAATACCCATATCTGAGGATGCATTTTCAAACTATTACATAATGATTGCATTTAGTTTAGTATTATTTGTTGGATTTAGGGGGTATATTCCACGACCTATCGGGGTTGGTTTAGCAATAGCGTTTGTGATATACCTTGGCAGTTTATTAGTCCAAACATAAATCATCTTGGATTTTTATATCTGAATTTATTTATTTTTATTAATTCAAAATATGAACCAAATTTTTTGGTATCTGATATTTCATCTAACGATTCAACAGTCGCTGGTTCTTTATCAAACGTTTTCAAAATGTCATAAGTTGTACTCCTTTCAGCAGGGATACGACCTATGTCACGAACTAAATGTCTGATTTCTTTTGGTTTTAACAGCTGTCCATACTCTGAGCCAGCTGCTGTTGATATGCTTTCATTAATCAGTGTGCCACCAAAATCATTTGCACCCCATTTTAGCAATAATTGTGAGAACTTTTGTCCCTCTTTTACCCATGACATCTGAATATTATCGATATAATTATTGAGCATGATTCTAGATATGGCGTGAGTTAACAAAACATCTTTTCCGTTGGCGCCTTTTTTGATTCCTTCATGTAATTGATGCTTATACATTGGTGCATCAGAAAATATGAAATTTAGTGGTACAAATTCTGTAAAGCCACCAGTTTCTTTTTGAATCTCACGAATAGTTGCTATGTGGCTTGCTTTTTGCTCATTTGTTTCTAAATGGCCAAACATCATGGTTGATGTAGATTTTATTCCCATTTTGTGTGCAGTTTTGATAATGTCAATCCAATCATCTACGCTAATACGTCCAGGAGAAATTTTATCCCTTAAATCCTGATTTAGAATCTCTGCGGCAGTGCCTGGAATTGTATCTACGCCAGCATTTTTTAATTTAATGAGGTATTCTTTTGGTGTAACATTTGATCTGGTTGCCCCATATAGAATTTCTTCAGGTGAAAATCCATGAATGTGAATATCTGGGACTACTTGTTTAATCCCTTTACAGATATCCTCGTATAATCCACCGTCCATATCTGGTGGTAATCCTGCTTGAACACATACTTCTGTTGCACCAAATCTGTATGCCTCTTTTGCTCTCCTTTGTATTTCATCAATTGGAAGGAAGTAAACTTCCTCCTCTCTAAAATCCCTACTAAATGCACAAAATCCACATTGTTTAATGCAAACATTTGTAAAATTGATATTTCTATTCACAACATAAGTTACAGTATCTCCAACTCTTCTTTTCCTCAGAATATCAGCTACCATACCTACTAAATGGAAATCAATTCCATCAGATTCAAAAAGTTCTACTGCATCTTTTTCAGAAATTTCTTTTTCTGAAATTGCTCTATCTAAAATATGTGAAATTATGGGATCTGCATATTTTAATAAATCGTCAACTTTTGTAATTTGATCACTCATTTCCAATAATCCTCTCTAACATAATTTTCTTCATCTGCGATTAAAGACATTCGATCTCTTAATTCTTTGCTAACTGCTGGCACAAATTCTGGATAAATAGGGAATCTTGCTTTTAGTTTAAAGTTCTGAGTCATGCATTTTCTTTCTACATTTTTGATTTGTGGCCATGAAAATTCTGGATTGACATAGTCGTCAGTTATTGGTGAGATTCCACCCCAATCATTTATTCCAACTGAAAGGAATTCATGGTAATTTTTATGTGAAAGATTTGGTGGTATCTGAATATTCATATCTGGCATGATTATTCTACATAGAGCAACTATTGATTTGAAATAAGACATTTCTGGTGTTTTATGTTCCTGCATAGATGTGTATTTTTTTGGATGAAAGTTCTGTAAAATAATCTCTTGAATGTTTCCAAATTTTTTATGAATGTCTTTAATGGCATAAATTGAATCAATTACTTCGTAGATGGTTTCTCCTATGCCAACTAATATCCCTGTGGTCATTGGTATTTTTAACTCGCCAGCATTTTCCAATATACTAATTCTTGTTGCGGGTTCTTTACTTGGTGCATCATGGTGCGGCATTCCTTTTCCTCGTAATCTTTTACTTGAATTTTCCAACATTAACCCCATACTCATATTTGTTTCTCTAAGAATTTTCATTTCCTCTTTTGTAAGATTTCCTGCGTTTGTATGTGGAAATATTCCCTCGTTTAATACAATTTCAGAACAATTTGCTAAATATTCACCTGTAGATGTGAATCCATTTAGTTTCAACCAATCCTTCGCTTCTTGATATTTTTGTTCAGGACTCTCTCCTGTTACAAAAAGTGCTTCTGTACATTTGTATTTTTTTGCAAGTCTTGCTAAATCCTTTACATTTTGTTTATTCATTAAAGATAATTTTGCATCATGTGGTTCTGCTTTGTACGTGCAATAATCACATGTATCTCTACAAAGATTTACAATGTTAAAGAATGCTTTCTTGGAAAAACTTACAATATTTCCTTTGTGTTTATTTCTTAGTTCTACTGCAGTTTGAAATAATCTGTCTGATGTATATCGAAAATTTGATGCTAATTGATATGCAACATCTTTAGTTAATTCAGATCCATCTTTAATTTTACTATATGATTCAAAATCAAATTCAAGTTTACTCAATAGAAAAAATCTTGGTAACGAGTATTTAATTTTGTAGATACGTCTAATTACTTGGTCTTTCACCTAGGAAAAGCGTCTTATCCATTATTTCCCCATCTCTAAGTATTGTTAGTACCAATTCGTCACCTACAAGCTTCTCCATTTGTAGGTGTACAAGTATATCAGCTATTTTTCTAACCACTTTTCCATCAATTTTGATAATTATGTCTCCATCCATTGGTACTTCCCTACCATCAAAGTCTTTAGTTACTTCCACACCAAGTAATCCTGCTTTATCTGCAGGACTGTCTTCTAAAACTGAAACTACCAGAAATCCCTTTGTACTATCTAACCCTCTAATCTCTGCCAACTCATAATCAATGTCAACACCTGAAATTCCTATCCATGGATGTCTTACACCACCATCTCGGATGAGAATAGGTGCTACTTTCATTACTGTATCTGATGGTATTGCAAATCCAACTCCGGTGAACTCACCAGTAGCGGATTGAATTGCAGTGTTAATTCCTACTACGTCACCATTCATGTTAAGCAATGGTCCACCTGAATTACCCGGGTTTATTGCAGCATCTGTTTGAATTACATTTGGAATAGAATATCCTGATTCTTGTGGAAGTAATCTACCAATTTGACTTACAATACCTGATGTCATAGAACCTGAAAGACCAAATGGATTTCCTATCGCAACAACTTGCTGACCAACTTTTAGTTCAGATGAACTTGCCAATTCCAAGTGATGTAAGTAACTATTTCTAGCGTTAACTTTCAAAACTGCTAAATCTAAATCTGCATCACTTCCAACAATTTCTGCCTCATATGATTCACCATCAAGAAATGTTACAGTGACCTTCAACGCATCATCAACTACATGATGGTTAGTAATCACATGTCCATTATCATCATAGACAAAACCTGAGCCAACACCCCCAGGTGTGTCACCTTCCACATTTTCATTTGGAATTTTTTTAACATTTACTTGAATCACTGCTGGTTCAGCTTTTTCGAAAAGTTGAATTAATGACATTTGGGATTCTGTTACATCACCTAATTTTTCTAAATGATTTCCATTTGTAACGGTTAAACCTGATTCAGAATCAGATGTAATTGGATTTAATGAAATAAAGATAGCAAAAATTATTGCAACTCCTGCTATTGTACTACCAATAATAACACCACTATTTGCCATTAACCAGATCAAATTCCCAATGCGTATATTCCTTGCTATTTCTCATGTATAATGAATTCATAGTTTGATATAATTTTGTGAGAATTCTTTAACACTATATTTTCGTCCTCTCCATGAAACTGCAGATGATTTGTTTGCTTGTAGAATTCCTGACAGAAACCCACAACTTACGATTAAACCACCAATTGGTGCAAGCAATGCAAATACAGATTTCAAATTTAAACCCATTTTTGTTTCTAAAAATGCTGCAGTGAAAATAGCACCTGTTGCAAAAATTGCAGATATCAGTAGTGGAAGAAATGATGTAAAAATATTGGTCGAGATAAAAACTAGTGAATATATCAAAAATGGAACTGGAATGAAAAGTATGAACAAAACTGCAAAAAATACTCCTACTGCATATGATTTATTCTGATGATATAATGGAACCATTAGTCTTTCTAGCCCGTTCCACATTTCTTTTGGGCTTCGTGAGTAAACTGCATCAAGTAGATGCTCACCTCTAACCATTTTTAGTGCAAATCCTGACTCCTTCGTAATTTTACCCAGCGCCCCATCTTCAATAATTTCATGTTTTACTTTTTCATGTGTGCCAATCTTTTCATAAATCTCTTTTTTTATAATAAAAAAACTCCCAAAAAAATATCCAATTCCTTTTTTTGGATTATTAACATTTAGTGCAGAATAACGTGAATGTAAGAATGTTGATAGCATTGGAAGTGTAATTTTTGTAATATTATCTAGGCAAAGTAATCTAGGGATTACTGTCAGAACATCTAGTTTTTCTGATAGTAAATGAGCAACGGCTAATGAAATTACTTTTTCTGAATATCGTGTATCAGCATCTGTAAATAATAACAGATCCCCAGTGGCACGTTTAAAACCTTCAATACATGCCCAATTCTTTCCCATCCATCCATCAGGTTTTGAATTTGCCTTTACGGGAACAACCTTTTCACTTTTTTTTGCATATTTCTCAATAATCTTCCAAGTATCGTCGTCTGATGAATCATCAACTGTTATTATTTCATAATTTGTATAGTCTTGCCGTACAAATGATTCTAGACAGTTTCCAATAAACTTCTCTTCATTTCTTGCTGGTAGAATTATGGAGACTTTGGGAATTTCTTTAGAAGTATTTCCAAATTTGTCAAGATATGGTGTTCTTGTAAAAGATTTGTACATCGAAAAAATAAGAGAAATCCAAGTTAGAAATACTCCAATTAATATCACTGTGAAGATATAATTAAAAACATCAAGTGCGATATCTACCATTTATTTTTCCACTTCTTGTTTAATTGCTTGCAAGGCCTGCTCTGTTCCACTCTGAATATGTTTAGTTATCATTCCGGTAAACATTCCCATCATACCTGAAAGTTTAATTTTCCAGACTGCCTCTAAACTACAGCCATCCTCTGTCTCCTTTAGATTTAGAATTTTTTCACCTTTGATAATTCCTTTGGTAAATTTTGCTTCAATTTTTTGTTTAGGGAAAATTGTAACTTCTTGCATACATTTCTGATCTCTGAATGCAATTGTTATTTCACGATTAATTTTGTTTTCACTATTAGAAATATTTCTAATTTCCTTAGTCCCTTTCCAGAATTTAGGCTCATTATCTAAATCTGAAATAACATCCCAAACCTTGTCTATTGTTACATTTACATCAACAGATGCATGGATTTCAGCCATAAACAATATCCAGTGTTCGAAAATATTAGGGTTCGTAAGAAATTAATTTAGAGTCATATGAATTCACGTAATGACTGAAATCTCATACGATGATTTTGCAAAAATTGATCTGCGTGTAGCAAAAATTGAAACAACTGAAAAAATTCCTGGGAAATCTCGGATTATAAAAGGTACTATTTCTCTAGGAGACGAGATTAGAGACGTAATAATTGGCGGTGCTGAATTTTATGATCCAGAACAGCTTGTAGGGCAAACTGTTATTGTAGTTGCAAACCTTGAAACTAAAAAATTGGCTGGAGTTGAATCAAATGCAATGCTTCTGGCAGCAGATGTTGATAACAAGCCATATTGGTTGAAGGTTGATGATTCTGTCCCATCAGGAACCAAAATTAAATAATTTTAATCGTATTTCATCAGTTCTTTTTCTTCTAATGAAGAATGTAGATTATTTACTGATCTATAGACGTCTTCTTCTTTTTTTGCACCAGTACAAACTAACTTACCAGAGGAAAATAGCAGAATGACTGTTTTTGGATCAAGCATTCTATGTATTAGCCCAGGAAACTGTTCTGGTTCATACATACTTCGTGGTAATGTTCTTGCGGCTTTTTCTAAATGAATTTTACCACCAAGATTTATCGAAGCAACTATATTTTGAATTGTTACAACTGCATCTTTTTTTACTTTGATTCCACCTTTACGTAGTTTTGTAACCACTGTCTTTACAGCATTTCTTGACATTTGTTCAGATTTTGCACCAGTACAAACCATTTTACCTGATGTAAAAATTAGAGTTGCAGTCTTTGGACTTTTAATTCTGAATACTAATCCAGGAAATTGGTCAGGATGATATTCTACATCTGGAAAATTTTTTGTGATTGCATTTAAATCCATTTTCTGATCAACAGTGGCAGATGCTACCACATTCTCAATACTAACAATTGGCTTAGTTTGTGGCATTACAATATCCTGAAAAGGACTTCAATAAAAATACTCATTATTTTCAAATACTGAGTCACGAGAAAATTCACTATTATGACGAATGATTTAATTTAGAAAATTTTTGTACATAATTATTGGATTTAACAAGTTTTAACCTAGAGGAATTTTTTGGTATGAGCGATGATTCAAATCCATTAATGATGCTCATATGGATTTTGCCAATAATTCTTTTTGTCTTTTATGGACAAAGAATTCAGTTAATGGTTTCATCTAATGAAATCAAAAAAAGTATAGATAAATTAGAAAAATTTCGTAGTGAAGCAAAATCTGAATTTATAGATTATTTAAAAAATTCACTCAATCCAAAGAATGATCCTACAAAAAAATTAGATGATTTTTTTGAATATTTTACTATAATGCCTGTTGATTTAGATCCTAATGGAATAATTCCAAAAATTAATCATCTCATTCGTTCAAGAGATGATTTTACGAGAATGCATGTAAAATCATTATTTACAGAAATCTCTGAATTTGAAATAACAAAGGTTCAAAATCTTTTAGAAATTGTAACAACATTACAAATGTTTCATAAGGCTACTCGACATCTATACCTAACAGCAAAAAAACAAAAGAACTTTCCACTGATCCTTCCACTACAAATGATGATTCCATTTGTAATGGAAGAGTCTCAAGCACTAAAAGATGCAATGACTGCACTAAAAAATGGTCAACCGATTGGTGATGGCATTGGACCAATGGTTGTAGGTGGAATGATGATAGAGCATGAGAAACAAAAAGTCTCATTTCAAACTGTTTTATCAGAATCTGAATTTGAAGATCGTAAATTATTACTAGTCAAGGCTGAAGGACCAAATGCAACTGTAGGCAGACTTGGGGAAGCAGTTGAAAAAATTTTTTCAGCGAATAAACCTGACTTGATAATAATGGTTGACGCATCATTAAAGTTAGAAGGTGAAGATTCAGCATCTATAGCTAAAGGTTTTGGTGCTGCAATGGGTGGAATTGGAACTGATAGATTTCAAATTGAAGATATTGCAACTAATAATAGTATTCCTATATTGGCAATTGTCATAAAGCAATCAATACATGAAGCACTAACAATTATGACAAAAGGAATTGCTGATCAGGCCTCATCTGTTAGATTAGAAATTCAAGAAATGATTAGAGATAACACACAGCCAAAACAGACTGTTATGATAATTGGGGTTGGCAATACATTAGGTGTATCACAATGAAAGACGCAGACAAAAAATTTACTGTTAGTTATACCAACTTGGAATGTAAATCATGTAAGAAATCATTAACAAGAAAATTTGAGAGTGGCGATATTGTTTTTGAAGAGAATGGAACGTGTGATGAATGTGACGGTAATTTATTGATTGTAAAAATATTTGGCGAAGTTATTGGCCAATAGTAGTGATTGTAACCCCATTTTCATTTGGAATAAATGTATGTTCTGCTTGTGTGACTCTTTTTCCATTACCTTCTACCAAAACAGGATATGCATGAACTGCTTTCTTTTTTATTAGTATATCCATAAGATTTCTTGCTTCATTTTCTTCCCATTCTTCAAGTAGCCATCTTAATGCAAATGGAAGTAGATTGAAGTTCTGCCAAATATAATCTAGCATCCTATCAGCCTCTTTGTCTTTTGTTTTCTTTCTTGACGCTAATGCAAAAATATTTTTTACTTTTCCCTCGTGAACAAAACCTAACCCTTCTCCAGTTGTAACAAATGGTTCACATGCAAAAGCTTGATTCTCTGTAAATGAGAATGAGCCTATGGACCAAATATTTGGAACTGACTTTCCAGCATGAATTGTATATTGTTCCAAAGAATGTCCACTTAAATTTGCAATTGGAAGATATCCAGATTGTTTTATTGTTTTTTCAATTGTTCTTCCAACATCACTTGACTTCACACCAATCTTAATCATTGACATTGCATTATTTAACGCAGATTCTGCAACTTGAACAAGATGATCATATTCTGGATTATAGCATACTGTCACTGCGGTATCTGCTATGTATCCATTAATCTGTGCACCCAAATCAATTTTGACCAGATCATCATCTGAAATTGTAAGTTGATCATTTGGTTCGGCAGTATAGTGTGCAGCAACCTCGTTTAAACTAGTATTTACTGGAAACGCACATTTTGCGCCACGTTTTTTTATTTCACTTTCAACTTCTTCACATATTTCATAAACAGTTTTTCCAACCCAGTTTTTCTTTCTAGTATTTTCACGAACCTCACCAGCAATTTTACCTGCTTTTATGTAATCTTCTATTTCCATACAGGAATAATTTTTCTAACTCATTTAAAATCTATTTGTGTAGCTTAAATTGGGGCAATTTTGTATCTCACTGGGATTGTGGTCTAGCTTGGTATGATTCTGCGTTTGGGTCGCAGAGGTCGAGTGTTCAAATCACTCCAATCCCATCTTAAATTTTAATACATGCAATTTCAAGTGTAATTGCCAGACAATGAAGACGAGTTAGAGTAATGACTTTAGAATGAAGGAAACTTATTGGCTCTGAGTCTTGGCATAACTTTTTATCAAATTGAACCATCGAAAAAATAATTGGGCTTTGAAAGACGTAGCATACTTCTAATCGTGGGAATTCTGTTTCTACTTATAGGTTTGATTGGAGCCGGCTTACCTCCAATATATGCAATAATTATCTCAGTTGTAATTTATGTAGGAATTAAGATTTTTGTGGGTAGACGTAAAAAAATGATTGCAGAATCAGTTGGAGAAGGAATATGCGTTAAATGTGGTGAAAAGGTGGTCAATAAGAAATGCCCAAACTGTGACGCTAAATCTTGATAATTCATGCGTTTTGTTTATACGTCTGTGTGTAAATTCTATCTGATTTGCACCAAACATGTATGACTTTAACAAAAAGATCAACTTTTTCTCAATCAGAATTTATTATTCTTAAAATCTTGATAATAGATAGCATATGTACGTAAAAATTTCGATAATTAGCTTATTTGCTCTTCTTTTAGTTGGAGGTGTTTCAACACAATCAATGGTTTTTGGTGACCCAGCATTTAATGTTCCAGACAAATATTCACCAGAATCTGAATGTTCACTACCTGATGAGGCCATTACATTTTCTCTGGATAAAGACGTGTATCAATTAGGAGATGAAATAAAAATTTCAGGGCAAGTTATTCCAGCGCAATCAACTAACCTTGCTGACCAGTCAAAACACAATGTTTACGTAACATTTCCTTATGCTAAGTCCATATTCATTACTCCATCAGATGATCGTACAGCAAACGCTCAATCTTCATCAACGTATGATTCTGATAATGCATCATCAATGGAACAAACTACTTCACTTTCAATACTTGACACTACATTGCGTATTGATGAATGTGGAAATTTTGAAACATCAGTAAAGGTTATACCACTAGTTTTCAAGAACGGCTTTTACGTTCTTAATATAAAATACCAACATGCAGAAGTTCAAACCAACGTTTTTGTTTTAGACGAAGAGATGCAAAAAGGATGTTTCAAAGCAAATAGTTTTCTATCTGAAAGTGGAAGATGCGGTGATTACAAAGGTGATGATTCTGATGTAGAATTATCAGCAGCACCAATGCCTGAAATAATTTTAACATCTGACAAAGACGAATATCTTCCTGGCGAAAAAGTAAAAATTTCAGGACAAATTAAGAACGCTATTTTTAATGACACTGTTGAACTTGCAATAGAATCATCAACAGCATCTGATAACAACCAACTAAATACAGAATCAGTCGCTTTACGTGGGACTGAACCTATCTTCACTTGGAAATATGAAATTCCAAGCGGTGCTAGTGGAATAGGAACCTATTCAATTATTGCAAATACTCATTTAGATTCAGTTACCAAGACTTTCACTGTAAATGATGAATCAATTGTAACCGAATTTGCAGCACAAAAAACTACCGAGTCCCCTACTTTGCCAGTAAAGAAAATTATTGAAAAGCATAATAGAATAACTGTTTCACAGGTCCAAATTTCATTAGATGAGAAGGTTTCTGATGAGCAGACGTTGTTACCAAGAGTAATTCAGGGCTCATTGTTTACTGCAGCACGTGGTGATGAGTCTTCTGTTAACATCCAAATCACAACTTCAGCAGGAGATTGTGTGATTGGTCAAGACTCTGGCTGTGCAGTTAATGATTCCACCAGAAAGCCGGGCTCAATTTATGATGAGGTCCAAATTGATGGTAAAAATTACAATGTTAGATACAGTGGAACAGATGTCCGACTAGAGAAATTCACCATAATTCCTGCAGAATCTAACACTCAAATAGATATGAAAAATTGGAGTGTGAGCATACTGAAAGATGATCAACCAACTAAATTCTATTATAAAGTATCGTATGTTTTACTTGAGTAAAATAAAATAAAAGACATTATCTTCCAAAAATATGAAAGTCAATGTTTTGATGTTCAATCAGGATGATCCAAAGAAATGTACAGCTGCAAAATTACTAAGGTTTGGTCTAGTTAAAAAAATTATAAAAACCTCACCAACTACACTTCTATTACATCCATATGCAAAAACTACCCTGCTATCTAGTGACAAAGATACAGTTCGCTCAATTACTGGAATTGACTGCTCTTGGAATTATGCAGATGATGTGTTTGAAAAAAAATTTGATGGAGTATCTAGAAAACTACCGCCACTTTTAGCTGGAAATCCAGTGAATTATTCAAAACTAAACAAGTTAACTACGGCTGAAGCAATGGCATCTGCCGCATTTTTACTTGGGCATGAGTCATTATCACACCAATTAATGGAGAAATTCAATTGGGGGCATACTTTCTTTGAATTAAACGAAAATCTTCTAAACGACTACAAAAAAGCCATATCAGAAGAAGAGATAAGCACAATTATTCATGAGTATGGCTATCAAGTTTAATCAATTTGTTTATCTTTACAATATAATCAACATACTATAGGGATTTATACTAGCATATTTCAGACGGGACGGATGACATTTGAAAAATCAAGTTCAGGATTAGTACGTAGTCTTTCACTAAAAGACTCGGTAATGATTGGTGTAGCCTCTATGATAGGTGGCGCTATTTTCGTTCTAGTCGGTCCAGGTATGGCCGAAGCTGGACCTGCATTAATGATTGCATTTTTGATAAATGGTGTAGTTACATTGTTCACTGCACTGACATATGCTGAATTAGGCTCTGCATTTCCTGCAACTGGTGGCGGTTATAAATGGGTGAAACAAGGACTCCCAAGACCTAACTCATATCTTAGTGGATGGATGGCATGGTTTGGTCATACAATTGCAGGAAGTTTGTATGCAGTTGCGTTTGGTGCATTCTTTGCACACTTGTTAAAAACTGGTGGTTTTATCGCAGATGATATTTCATTTCCAGTTGATAAGTTGTTTGCAGCTATTGCAATTATAATTTTTGTACTTGTAAATGTAAGAGGTTCATCTGATACGGGAAAAGTTGGTAATGCCATAACATTTACCCAACTTGCAATAATTGGAATTTTAATTGGAGCCGCTGTTATTGCAATGGCATTTGCAAATCCAAATTGGACTGAGAACTATTCCGATTTTATTCCTGCAGGTGTGACTGGAATTGCTCTAGCAATGGGTCTTACGTTTATAGCATTTGAAGGATATGAAATAATCTCCCAAGCTGGAGACGAAATTAAAAATCCAAAGAAGAACATTCCACGTGCCATTTTATTGTCACTTGCAATAGTAGTTACAACATACATTATTTTCACCTTTGTCTTCATTGGCGGTTTGAATCCAGATGTTATTGGAATGCCGTCTTGGGAGTTTATTGGCGGATTTGGAGAATTTGGAATTATTGAATCCGCAGAATATTTCTTACCATTTGGGGCATTAATTGTATTATTTGGTGGACTTGTTTCAACATTATCAGCACTAAATGCTACAACATTTGCAGCAAGCCGTGTATCATTTGCAATGGGCACTCAGTATAACCTTCCACACTTTTTTAGCAAAATACATCCAAAATTCCATACTCCATTTATTGCGACAATAATTTCTGGTGCAATAATGATGTTTCTTGCACTCAGTATGGATCTTACTGCAATTGCATTTGCAGCAAGTGTCATGTTTCTTTTCTTATTCACTCAGGTTAACCTTGCCTCAATTACTATCAGACGCTTGTATTCGAAGACTGTGGAATATGGATTTAAGACTCCATTGTTTCCATTAATACCAGTAGTTGGAATTATTACAGCACTGGGGCTTTCAATATATCTTCTATTTTCACACCCAGAAAGCTGGTTAATTGCAATAATTTGGATAGCAATTGGTTTTTTCATTTATAAATTTTATACATCAAAGCAAGAATTAGATCACAATGCACCACTTGTTTTTTCCCAAGGTCCATCACTGAGAAAAAAATATCGAATTTTAATTATATTTGATAAAAAAACTTCTGCGAGATTTTTCCAGATTGCCAACGCTATTGCAAAACAAAAGGATGGTGAGATTACAATTTTACATGTAGTAAATATACCACGACAAACTCCCCTTTCACTTACACACGGGTTTGGTCAAAATGGCCTTAAAGAAATTGAGGACTTTAAAAAATCAATTCATGGTTCACTGCGCATCAGATTTTTAGTTAGATTAGCACATGATCCTACTGAGGCAATACTATCAACTGCAGAAGAGCAAGACATCAACACAATGTTAGTTGATTTTTCTTTCCTTCGTAATAATAAAAAATTATTTTCATTATCAACTTGTGATATTATTGGATTAAGATTAAGAAAAAACTTTGATACTGATGTAAATAACATAATTGTCTCATATGATAAAGGAAGGCATAGTGATCTAGGATTAGAACTTGCAACTTCCATTTCTGACTCATATTCGGGCAAAATTAGAATTGTCAGAGGCGTAGTGGAAGATCCTGAAAGAGAATTAGAAATTATTGGCAGGATTAACGAGAAAATGTTTGATCTTAATCTTTCAAAAGTGCCTTTTGAAAAAGTATATTCAGATTCGCAAATAATTCCTGAGCTCCTAAAGAATTTCAAAAAAGACAAAGCAGCAATTGTTATCATTGGTGCAGGAAATCAGTCTGAAACTGCGTTCAGTCCTAAGACACTGCAATTATTGGATAAAACATCAAAAAGCGTAATAGTGGTACGAAATCATAGATTTTCTGAATTACATACACGCTCCATCTGGAACATCATTTCACCATATCTAAGGGAAAATAAGTACATCTACAGATTCTATGTAGAGTTTATGGAAGTATTCTACTTTACTAGAAGCAAATCCAGACGTGGAAAATATGACGAACGTTACTTTGATGCCAAATTAAAGAGGGATAAGTTCAAATAATTTCAAAACATCTGACTCATACTAGTGTGAGCTGGTGTACGAATACTGCTAAGGCAGAGGAAACTCCTCTCTCCGTGTAGAATTTGTGATCTGGTGATGGATAGTCAGAGATGGCTGGCAACAGAGCAGAAAAAATCCAAATTGGAGTGTACAGTGATGACAAAATCTGAGGTTTCCAATAATGGAATGAAAAATCTGTCCCACAAGGAGCAAGGCCAAACAGAACTATAGGATTCTACACCTGGTTCAGGTAGGCTGCAAAGCGAAATATCGTATAAAACAGAAAGAGGGTTACGGCCAGCACACACTATTCAGGTTTCCAACCTTTTGGCATGGAACCTTTGTTGCTTGTTGGTTGTTCATCCTTCTTTTCTTCGACTTGTGGTTGATCATACACACTTCTTGTTTGTTCATAAGTTTCATCGTCAAGATATGATTCACCTCTGTTAGTTTTGTAACCGCCAGCGCCAGTACTTGTTGAAGCAGCTCTTAGTCTACCTGGATCAATACCTGATTGACCTTGTCCTTCATCCTTCTTTCTTTTCTTTTCACTAATAATGAAAACTCCAATTCCAACTACTCCAGCCATTCCAGCCATACCATAAATAATCATAACTGGGAATTCTCCTGTTGCAGTTGTTGCAAATCCTTCTGGTGGTACTTTACTTACACCAAACACTTCACTGTCTTGTAAAACATCTACTGATGCAAATCCACCAATGTGAACATTTGCAGAATCTGCAGATTCAATTGCTCGTATTGTGTATGTTTTATCGGATGTAAATGTAGCTTCATGTACTTTTTCTATTTGAATTCCTTCTCTAATACTACTTTCACCCATAGTATATGATGACCAAACTCTACCTGCAAGTTCCTCTGACATTCCATAAGTTGCAGCATCTGCATTAATTCCTGTTGGGTCAAACAAAAAGTGCCAGTTACCAAGTGGCTGTGCTTTGATTCCAGTGGCATTCATTAACGGATAATTTAGAATTTGTTCTGCTTCTGAGCCTTTAACTGCAGAATACAATGATGGTGATGCTTGAGCAATATATGAAATTGGAATGTTAATTTCATTATCCACACCTCTTACGTTAACATCAACAGGTCCATCTACTAAGAATCCTCTCCAGTCCATATCAATTAGACCAGGACTATTTTCAGCCATTGGTCGAATCATATGACCCTGAATTTCAAGTGAAAGTACAATTTTATAGTCAATTGATGTGTTTAATCCACGACCAGTTAACTGTGCATCATAGTCTAATTGCACATTAGTTACAACTGCATCACTGTCTGCCTCATTTTTTAGATAATAATTAATTCTGTCTCTAATTTCTTCAGAATTTGCAGAAAAAACTTTAGATGTTTTCATGCCTCTAAGTTCATCTGCAAGTTTTCCACCTTCCTCGTATTCTAGAAAGATAGTTCTTTGAAATTTCATTGTAACTTCAGCTGTTTCACTCTCTGGAATCATCCTAAATTCCATTTGAGCTGCATATGCAGGAACAACTGTTAATGTTAACATCATAGCGATAAGAAATGATGATGCAAGAATTGTACCACGAGACACGCAAACGGTTTATGATTAGAGTATATTAATTCTTTGAATTACATGCGTAGATTTCTATCTTCAAGTTGAAAAAGTAATATTAAGTGACGTTTTTGCATAATTGGTTTAGTGATTTATTGTGATTACAGTTTTAGCTGGTGGAACGGGTTCTGTAAAACTTGTACGTGGTTTAGCATCCCAAAGAAGTGACATTACGGTGATTAGCAATGTTGGAGATAATTATTGGCTTTATGGTATGTATGTATGCCCTGACATCGACACAATCATTTATGGTTTGGCCGGAATTTTAGATGAATCCCGTGGTTGGGGTGTAAAAAAAGACACAAATAATTTTCTTAGACAAATGGAAGTTTTTGGTGAAGAAACTTGGTTTAGAGTTGGAGATAGGGATGCTGCTACACACTTGATTCGAACTAATATGTTAAAAAATGGAAAGAATCTTTCTGACATAACAACTTGGATGTGTGAAAAGTTCGCAATAGAAAGTAAAGTGATTCCTATAACTGATAATTCTGTTGAAACCAGAATAACATCAAATGATGAAGATCTTCATCTTCAAGAATATTGGGTGAAGCATCGCGGTAAGGGTCCAATTGAAGGAATTCAGTATATCGGTGCAGATAAATCAAGACCAAACCCAGCAGCCATAAATGCAATTCAAGATTCGGAACTTGTAATTATTGCACCTGGTAATCCATTGACTAGTATTGGACCAATGCTTGGAATTAAAGGTGTAAGGAAAGAATTATCAAAAAATAGAAAAAAGGTAATCGCCGTGAGCCCAATCATAGGCAATAAATCATTTAGTGGACCTGCGGGACAATATATGGAAGCTGCTGGAATACAAGTATCTGTTTTTGGTCTCGCACAGATGTATGCTGATGTTTGTTCCAAATTAGTTATTGATTCAAAAGATAAGGCACAAATCAAACAGATAGAAGCTATGGATCTAAAAGTTTATGATACTAAATTAAAAATGCAAAACAAGGTTTCTGAAGAAGCATTAGCATCATTCATTTTAAAACAAGTTAAAGTTTAGTTTGAAAACTTGTGCTATTATCCCAATAAAGTTATTTTCTAAAGCAAAGACTAGGTTACAACTTTCTACTGAAAATACTAAAATTCTTTGTCAAGTGTTACTTGAGGAAGTTTTAGAAACTATTTCACAATCATCACATATAGATAAAATTCTTCTTGTCTCAAAAGAGGATGAAGCGTTTAAGATTGGTAAAAAATTTGATTGTGTAGAAATTTTTGATGAAACAGAATCTGGTGTAAATAATGCGGTTATGTTGGCAGACTCGTGGATATCTACTAACAGTTTTACTCGTTCAGTGATATTCCCTCAAGATATACCATTCATGACAACACATGATATTGATACGCTTTTCAATTTTTGTATACCTGAGAATTCTGTTATTTTGGTCCCATCCAGACATTTTGATGGTACTAATGCATTGATTAGAACCCCTAGTGATATAATGACTACAAGGTATGATGAAGGTAGTTACAGATCTCAGTTTGACTCTGCTGTAATCAAGACTAGTCACTATTCATTAGCACTGATTCAAAGAATCATGCTTGATATTGACAGTCGTGATGATGTCAATTTTGCAATACAAAAAAACATGAAACCAGTAATCTGTGAGAAATTAAAGGAGATATTTTACTAACTAACTGTCAAACTATTTGTTATGAATTATTTATTATTGATTGGACATCTAATTTTTTATGCCTAGCGGAAATGAGATAAGGCAAGGTATTGAGAGTAATTGGCATCAGTACCTTAGAAAATATGGAAATCTTTTTTCATCAAAAGAAGTTCAAGGTTCAAGTCCACCTTCTGTTTTTGTCGGTACATATGGTTATCCTAAAGTTTCTGTTGGTCCAATGTTACCACCTGTTCACGGAGAAACTAGCATTTTAGACACTCCTGAAAAATGGATAGGTAAAAGTCTAGAAGACATTGTAAATTTTCGACTTAATCTTATTAGAGGAATAAAAAAAATACCATCTACACAATGTGATGGACGTTACATTGAAAATTTACAGGATATGACAATGTCATCTAGTCCAGCAGATACTGAGATTGAATTTGTTAAACCAACATTTCCAGTAACATCAGTTGATCAACAATCTGCACCATTTGGACCTCTTGGAGAAATTAAAAATGCAAAATTTTCATCCACACATGCAAATCGTTCTATTGAAAAAATGTACTACGATCATGATTTAAAAGCTGATGATGCAATTATAAAATTATTTAATAGTGGAATTGATGTATCTAGAATCCAGAAATGTTTAAGCATTGGCATGCTAGGCATAGATAGAAAGCTTGTTCCAACTAAATGGAGCATTACCGCAACTGATGATATTATCTCAAAATCATTAATGACGCAAATTTTAGATTTTGATATTATTGATTCATTTAATGTGTTTTCATTTTCACATCTTGGAAATTTATTTTCTGTAATTCTCTTTCCACATAGATGGTTATTTGAAATGCAAGAAGCATGGCATGATGGTAAATCTATTGGTTTTGGAAACGATTATGAGGATGCAAAAGGGATTTCACATCCACCAGAAATTGCTGGTGCATACTTTGCTGCAAAACTTGCAGTTGCAGAATATCTCTTTAAAAAACAGAAGCAAGCAGGAATTCTTGTATTAAGAGAAATTCAACCAGAATATGCCATACCTGTAGGTGTATGGCAAGTCAGAGAAGGAGTTAGAGAAGCTATGAAACATCAAGCTATACTTGCTGAAAACATGGATAATGCAATAGAATTGGCAACAAGAAAAATGACTATAGGCAAAAATGAATGGATTAGAGAAGGTAAAATGCTTAAACTAATTCAGCAAAAAACAATCTCAGATTTTTTTTAAATATAGTATTTATTGTCGGTTACCCAAATTTATCAATGCAAAACAAGAATATTTTACTTGGAATAATAATAGTAATTCTTCCAACTATGTTCACAGTTGTAGCATATTCTGATTCATTTAGTCTAAGCTGGAATCAAGGACGTGGTGGTTTCTTATTTGCAATGGCATTCATTGTTGCCGAATTAGTTGGAATTAAGTATGTAATACCAAAAAATCGATTTTATCTTTGCATTCCTTTAATTGCTATTACAATATCATATTTTGCATTTCTGCCACACGGCATTCATGATTACATTATGAGTTTAGTGGATGTTTTTGGAGTTTTAGAGTATTCATGGGGTTGGCTATTTGATTTTGCTGTAATGGCAACATTTGTCACTGCGTCACTAGCAATACTGTTTGGACGAAAATGGTTTAGAATAGCACCTGCGGGACCAATATTTCTTTCAGGCAGTGCAATAATACTCGCTTTAGACTCCTTCTTTCCATACGATACATTAGGTCCATTACAGTATATTGTACCTTACTTAGTTCAGGCAAACGTATGGGTGATAACTGCACTAGATTTGGGTATTGCTACTGCACGTGACAACCTGATGTTTCTAAATGGTGATTTTGGACCTTTCGCATTGCAAGTATTTTGGCCTTCAGCTGGCGTGCATAGCATAATTATCTATTCACTTGTAATGATGGCATTTCTCATAAAGATGAACATAATCAGAAAGCGCAAGATTATGTATTTTGTGATTGGTATTGCAGGAACAATTTTTGTTAATATGATTAGAATTTTCTCACTATCGGTTTACGCACTTAAGGTAACAACAGATCCTGAAGCATGGGAAGAATTTCACTCTGTTGCAGGAGAAATAATGTTTTTGCCATGGCTTTTCATATTCTTGTTAGTAGTTACAGCAATTGAAACTAGGCGACTAAAAAAAATAGAGTCTAATCAAATGTCTCAAAAATAGTTTGTTATACTACTCTGACCTTCCAAATCCGATAATTCTGAAATCCGTACGCCAATTCGACGTACTAATAATTGCTGTTCATCAAGAGCCTCGCCAAGTAATTGGTCTGTAGTTCTCTCCAATTCTTCAAGATTTGAAGTTGGATTTCGTAACATTCTTGATTTTGTCTTCATAGTTAAATCCTCATTGACAAATTGAATTCCTACTGATCTAAACATTTTATTATTATCTAATGCTAGTGCATGAACTTGTTTACACAGTCGTAGCAAATTTTGATGTAAAAAATCATAATTCTTTGAATTTTCTTTTAATGTTGTTATTTTACTGAATTGTATGGATGGTTGTCTTTCTTTTACTGGTTCTAGATCAACCCCTCTTGCAGCATTGTAAATATACGTACCAATTTTTCTACCAAATTTATTATTTATTTCAAAAAAATCTAGACGAAGCAAATCTTCTATTTTTTTACAATTTATCTCTGCCAAAACCGCTTCTGTTTTTTTCCCTATTCCAGGTATACGCCTAATTTCCAAATTAGATAGAAATTCTGAGATTTGATTAGGATTGACAATTGTCAAACCATCAGGTTTCATAAAATCAGATGCAACTTTGGATAATAGTTTATTTGGAGAAATTCCAATTGAACATGTCATTTTTAATTTCTGTCTAATTTCATTCTTCAACTGCTGTGCTATGTGACTTGCATTTTGAAAATTCTGGTTTGATTTAACTGTCACATCAAGAAACGCTTCATCTCTTCCAACATATTCAAAGACATCAGCAAATTTTTTAATAATATCCATTGCATCTGATGAAATCTTATCATAATAATCAAAATCTGCGGGAAGAAACACTGCATCATGCCTATCATGCAATCTACTTTTTGCAAATTTTATTGGTATGCCTGATTTTACTTTGTATTCCCTTGCCTTGTAATTTGCTGTGGCTATAGCACCACTATCTTCACCCCTATCTGAAAAAATACAAACTGCAACAGGTTTTGTTTTTAATTCAGGATTACGTATTTCTTCACATTGAGCATAGAAATAATCAAAATCAATATGAAAAATTACTCTATTTTCCATACTAGCAATATTTCCTTAAGACATATTACAATTTGTCTAGTGAATACTCTAAATATTATTCATGTTTCTAAAGACTATGACTGAACCAATTATTGCAAATGATGAGGGAGTTAATGTAAAACCTGAACTCATGGAAAAAGAAAAACTTTATCATTGTATTTACAAAGATAAAGTTATACTAGTTTACAAGGATCACCAAGATTTTCTTAATTGCTATGAAATTGAAGAGACAGATTTGGTTCAAGCGATAAAATCTGGAAGTAGCCAAAACATTGATTCAATTTTAGAGGAATATATTGAAAACACAGACCTAAAATCTAAATAAACCACGTGACGTTAAATAAGATCAGAGAAATGAGTGATGAGCCTAACAGTGATGCAGTTGACATATTATCTGAATTAGAAAATGATGCAAAAAATACCAACAATGAACCTGAGGAACAAGTTACTTCTGTCCCTGAAGAATCTACAAATTCAGAATCAGAAAAAATACTAGCAGAAGCAGCCGCAGTTGCAGAATCGCAAACTGGAGAAATTACAAAAGAAGAATCAGTTAAGGTAGAGGATTCTAGTTCCGATTCAAAAAGTGTAAAACAACCAACGGAAGAATCAGATGAAAAAGTTAGGAATGTGATTTTTGTTGGAGGAAAAACCATAATGACCTATGTTAACTCAACATTAACCCAGTTATCTGCCACCCCATTAGTCACAATAAAAGCTAGAGGCAAGCGAATAACACAAGCAGTAGATATTTCACAATTTATCATGAAGAGAATGAACTCTGTTGGTTACAAAATTAACGATGTTAGAATTGCATCTGAGTCACTAGTATCACAAGACGGCAAAAGGCGTAATGTATCTCTGCTTGAAATTGACATAGTTAATACAAATGTCTAAATTTCTGTAAGAAACCTGAGTCCAAAATAAATTAAAACTGTTGCCAGCGAGATGACTAAAATTTTGTAATTCCTATTTGATAAAAAGTTTCTAGATTTTGATGCAAAAAATGCTACTATATACAGCCATACGTAATCCATCCAAATATGAAACAAAAACAATATGATTATTCCTAAGAATCCCCATAATTCTATTGATTCTGTAATTAATTTTAAGCCAACAGTTAACCACCATATAATAAAAAATGGATTCAAGGCACTAAGAAAAATCCCAGCTAGTATTGGTCCTCTACTAGGCTTGATATTTTTCTGGAAGTTTTTTTGAAATATACTTTTAATCTGCAAACCAGCAAAAGCAAATAATCCCAGTGCACCAATTACTGCAATCAAAACTCTAAATTCTGGAAAAATATTTGATGTGATAATCCCAGTACCAAGTAAAATTATTAGCGGAAATTCAACAATTGTATGCCCTACTGCAATTTTTAATCCGGCAATTTTTCCTTCTTTAAGACCATATATTATATTGGCAGAAAATAATGGGCCCGGTGACATTACACCTGATGCAGAAATTGCCACAACCATTATTGCAAAACCAATTACTTCTTGCATTACTTTTACTATCGAGTATAATGAAAAAATTTATCGGTAGATGTTATCGCCAAGATCCTTAGCATCATCTGTTGCTTGCTGAATTTGCTGTTCAATAATTTTTGATTCTTTTTCTAATTTTGTAAGGTTGCAAGATACACCTGGTACAAGCTTAGTTAGAACATTACATAAATTGGAAGTCGCAGTAAAATCTGGGATATCTTTGCTAGAACTAACCAGTAAGACGATTACATCTTGACCCTTTAACATTCCCTCATTCAGTAAAACACCTGGGATGCCAGGTATTGTTGCATTCTCTACAACTGGAATTCCAGCGGTGACTAATTTTCCTCTTGCATTACCTGTTGACGCTACACCGACAATTTCATTACTTAAATCACCTTTAACAGTTATACTGCTAATTATCATAGAACATTTTTTCTCTTTTGTCCAGTTTAGCATTACCCTGGCCGCAGGCTTGTGTAAAGAGACGTCAAGTGTCAGGTACGAAGAAAAAACTGCAACCTTTAATTCATTATTAATGAAAATCCTTGTTGGATAGTTTGGTATGCCATTTTTAATTATACTGATTGGTGGAAATCGATCTGAGTCAATTATTGCACCTAATTCAAATTGTGTTGTACTGATTAGAGATTCTGTTGCAACTGCACTAGTTAGCCCTGTTGACGGAAATCCATTAATTACAATTCCACCTTCTATGTTTATTGGAACAATTTCTTTAACATCAATATCTGTACTCATACTATAGTATTATCAAGGGTAGTTATAATTTTTTAAATTTCATTAAGAAAACTTTAAACCACAAATAAAATACCAATTTGAACATGGTTGAAAAGATCAAAGTTGCATTAGTGGGTTTAGGCAACTGTTTTTCTGGTCTTATTCAGGGAATTGAATACTATAAGAAAAACCCATCACAGCAAGTAATTGGAATTATACACGACAAGCTTCGTGATTACTCAATACATGATATTGACTTTGTTGCAGGTTTCGATGTTGGAGAAAATAAAGTTGGAAAGCCAGTAAATGAAGCAATCTATGAGTCACCTAACATGGTAGATTGGATTCCAAAAGAAGAAATGCCGAAAACTAATGGTAAGGTGTATGAGAGCCCTGCTTTGGATGGTGTTGGAATCTGGGTTGAGAATAAAGTAAAACCAATTCAAAGTAATAAATCTGAATCAGAAATAGAAGAGGAGATTAAGAAAGTCATCAAGGAGACAGGAACTGAGATAATAGTGTCATATCTACCTGTTGGTTCTGAAAAGGCAACTCAGTTTTGGGCAAATATATGCCTTGAAACAAATACTGCATTTGTTAATTGTATGCCTGCATTCATAGCATCTGATAAAGAATGGGCACAAAAATTCAAGGATAAAAACATCCCAATAATTGGGGATGACATCAAGGGTCAAGTTGGTGCTACAATTGTACACAGAACACTTGCAAGACTTTGTGATGAAAGAGGTACAAAGATAGAAAAGACATACCAAATCAACGTAGGTGGAAATACAGACTTTCTGAATATGAAAGAACAAGAGAGGCTAGTGAGCAAAAGAATCTCTAAAACTGAGAGTGTGCAAAGTCAGCTTACAGAGAGATTAGATGATGAACAAATCTATGTAGGACCATCAGATTTCATTCCTTTCTTGGGAAATACCAAACTTATGTTTATGAGAATTGAGGGTAGGCAATGGGCAAATATTCCATATAATATGGAGGTAAGGCTTGAAGTTGATGACAAAGCAAATTCTGCAGGAATAGTAATTGATGCTATTAGGCTTGCAAAGATAGCCTTGGATAGAGGCATGGGCGGGCCAATAATACCAGCCAGCGCATATCTTATGAAACATCCAATAGAACAGATGACTGATCCAGTAGCTAAAACTGAACTTGAGAAATTTGTTAGTGAAGATTAACCTAGTAAAATTCTGTAACATTACAAAGTTTGTTAGTCAAGTCAACTAAACTTGTTAGCACTAATTATGGAAGCGTAAGAATGTTATTTTTTATTGGTTCATATTAAAAAGGTAGAAATTTTTGGTTTCAAATCATTTGGGTTCAAGAACACAATTGTTGATTTTGAGCCAGGTTTAGTATCAATTTCTGGACCAAACGGTTCAGGCAAAAGTAATATTTTAGACGCAATAATTTTTGCACTGGGTGAAAACAGACCAAAGGTAATGCGTGCACCAAACCTTCGTGCACTAATTCATGATATTGAAGGAAGCACCAGAAGAGGACCCAAAATGGCACGTTCAAGTGTACAATTTGATAATTCGGATAGAAAGATTCCAGTTGATTCTGATCTTGTAACAATTACACGAGAAATGAACGATAAAGGTGATAACATATATTTTTTAGACAAGACCAAAGTCCAACGCCAGAAAATTCTTGAATTAATGGAACTTGCTAATGCAGGTCTAAATCAAATGAATGCAGTTCAGCAAGGAACTGTAACAAGAATTTCAGAATTTACTTCAGAGGAGAAGAGAGAAACAATTGAAGATCTAATAGGATTATCAGCGTTTGATGAAAAGAAAAAGGAGGCAGAAAAACAGCTATCTGAAGCCGATCAAAGACTTGCCATATCTCTTGCAAAAATGGGTGAAGTTAAGAAACGAATTGATGATTTGGAGATAGAGAGAAACCACAAACTTCGGTACGATCTTATTGATAGGGAGCTTAATCGCTTTAGAGCGATCTCTGCCGCTAGCAATTTGAAAGTGCTCCTAACTGAAAAAACATCTAAAGAAAGAACACAAAATGCGCTAAATTCTGAAAAAAAACACTTTGAAGATGAGCGTAATATACTGAGAAAACAGCACTCTGAGCTACAGAAACAGAAAAACCAATTCTTGGATGAAACAAATTCCTATAATCAATCAAAATCCAAGATTGATACTGCATTAAGTGGAGTGAAACAATCTTTTGATGCTGCAGAGAGTAGTATTATAACAAACAATAAACGATTAACACAAATTAATTCAAGAATACCAGAACTAACACCATTACTATCAACATTAGATAAAGAACGTGCTTCATTAGAATTACAAATTGAGAATAAAAAGAAACTCATTAACTCATTACGTGAAAAGAAAAAGGAAACCGATGATATCTCAGAAACAATTACATCAAGACGATCAGAAACTCTAAAGAAACAATCAAGTATTTCTGGTCAAAAGCGTGAAGTTGACAATAAAATTTCTAATCTTACAAATAAAATAACTAATGTAAAGTTGTTAGTAGGTAGACTTGGTTCTGAAATCACTGATATAGATGAAAAACTTACAGCAAATACTAGTAAACACCAAGGTATAACTTCTAACCAAGATTATCTTCAAAAACAAAAAACAAAATTAGAACGTGCGATAACTAATCATAAACAAACTATTGATGAAGTTAAAAAACGGATAAAAATTCATGAAGAAAAGAAACATAGATTAGAAAATGAAATATCTGAATTATCATCACTTATTGATGCATCATCTCAGGGTGCTAACAAATATGAAACTAAAATTAAATTTGTTAAAGGAATAATGCATGAAGATTATTCAATTTCAAAACTAAAACATGATGCAGATAACTTGGGAATTGAAGGTTTAGTTTATGAAATTTTATCATGGAATAAAAAATATGAACGTGCTGTATTAGCTGTAAGTTCTGACTGGATAAAGGCAGCTGTAGTAAAGAACTTTGAGGCTTTAATCTCTCTTGCAGAATCTGTAAGGGAGAAAAAATTGCCAAAACTAAAGATTATTCCCTTAGAAGCAATTCCTGACGTCAGACTAAACCCTCCTGATGATTCTGCTGTAATTGGGGTGTTATCTGATTATGTTTCATGTGATGCTAAATTCAATCCGCTCAAAACATTTCTTTTTGGAAATATTTTACTTGTTGATTCACGAAACGCAGCCATTAAAATCTCAAAATTAGGTTACAAGACTATAACATTGGAAGGTGAATTCTATGAGGCTAAAGCATCAGCAGTTGTGATAGATATTAATTCGAAAATCTCGAAATTGACCAAAATCATCAATATGAGCGATTCAGTTGAAGGGCTTCAGAGTATGATTTCCGTCTTACGAAAAACTGTACAAAAGAAGAAAAACCTTGTTAAAAAATATCAAGATTTGATAAAAACTCATGATAATAGGATAAATTTATCTGAACAAGGTTTAGTCGTTACACACAACAGTTATTCAGATTTAAAGAATAAAATTATTTCAATAACAAAAAATCTGGATCAATTTGTATCCAGAAATAAGCAGTTAGAAAAAAAGAAGGAGCGTTTTTCTACCGAATTAATTAAACAGCGTTCACATTTAGAATCGCTTGAATCACAAATTAGATTAGTAAGAGAAAATTATGCGGAACCACAAATGGACAGTATTTCAAATGAATTGAAATCACTTAATGAACAATTTTCTGAATCAATAAAAAAACAAAACACAAACCATACAGAATTAAAAGAAAAAGAAACTGAGCTTGCAACACTAATGGCATCTATAACAAAGAATAGAAGCATACATAGGACTTCCCAACAGGAGTATTCATCAATCAAAGATGAGAAGTATCATCTTGAAGTGGATGTCAGAAAGAAAGAAAAAGAAAGATCTCAAGCAGAAGAAGAATTAATAAAATTAAGACAGGAAGAACAGGATCTTATATCAACTTCTGGTACTTCCGTTGAAAAAATGAAAGAGTTTGATGATGGTATAGAGAAATTACATAATCAAGAGCGTGATCTAACACGTGAGATAGGAGTACGTGAAAGAAAATCTGATAGTTTGAATCGCGATTTATCTGATATTATAGAAAAAGAATCAAAAATTAAGGTAATGTTATCTACATTTGGTTTTGATGAAACTATTGAAGTATTTGATGTCACTTCATTAATTTCATCCCTTGAGCATGAACAGAATAAAATTAAATCATCTCTTAACGCAGGTGCACCATCACAATTTTCTGAGATTTCATTCGGCTATAGAACAGCCTCATCAAATAAGAATATACTAGAACAAGAGAGAAACAAGATTGTCTCCTTTATAGAATCAGTTGAAAAAGAAAAACGACAGACATTTTTGAATGCATTTGACACAGTTGATAAGGAAATTCGTGATGCATTTTCTAAAATGACTGGTGGAAATGCATGGCTAGAATTAGAAAACGAGGATGACATATTTGCCTCAGGTCTTAATTATATTATACAATTCCCAAATAAACCTAAGCGTGAATCAACATCAATCAGTGGTGGTGAAAAAACACTTGCTGCTATTGTTTTCGTTCTTGCCTTACAAAAACTAAACCCATCACCATTTTATCTATTTGATGAAGTTGACGCACATCTTGATGCACCGAACGCATCAAAACTATCAAAGATCATAAAAGAACGTTCCATTGGAAGCCAATTTCTTATGGTTTCATTAAAGGACTCTGTTGTTGAAAAGGCTAGATTGATCTACGGCGTATTTCCAAAAAATGGTGTTTCACATGTGGTGAAATACAAAGATAAACAAATGTTGAATCTAGAAGAGGAATCTACCATTACCAATTAAGTATCTGTCTTCCAATTAATTTTTTTTTCTTTGTATAGATTTTCTGCATCAGGATTTGGTATGGCATCAATTAATGCTTGTGTATATTTATGCTTAGGATTGCGAAGCACATTATCAATAATGCCAGACTCCATAATCTTACCGGAGAATAAAACGATTATTTTATCTGCAAAATATTTTGCAGTTGCAAGATCATGTGTAATGTAAATAAATGAAATATTGTTCTTTTTTTGAATCTCACTCATTAATTCTAAAATTTCCCCACGCACAGAAACATCTAACATTGATACTGGTTCATCTGCAATAATTACTTGTGGTCTTGTAACTAATGCCCTTGCTATAGCAACTCTTTGGCGTTGCCCTCCAGAAAGCATATGTGGAAATTTTTCTATGATTTCTTCAGCAGGTTCTAATTTGACAAGTTTTAAAGTTTCTAAAATAATTCTATATTTTTCTTCACTGTTTACTTTATTATGAATTTCTAATGGCTCACTAACTATATCAAAAATTTTCATTCTTGGATTTATCGAATCATAAGGATCTTGATGAATCATTTGACATTTACTTCTAAATTTTTTGAGGTGTTCGAAATCGTTTGAGATTTCTTTTTGTTTGAAGAATATTTTACCAGAATCAGGCTCAATAGACCTTAGAATTAGTTTTGCGATAGTTGATTTTCCAGAACCTGATTGACCGACAAGAGCTAAAACTTCACCTTCTATAAGGGAAAAACTGACATTATTCACAGCTAGAACTGAATTTGTTCCTGAATGAAAAAATCCTTTTTTAGTGAAAGTCTTACTTAACCCCTCGATTCTTAGAATCTCATTCAATATAGTGTCTGGATATAAGTGATATATGAAATAATCATGTTTCTGACTAGGAATATAATAAGAAATTTATGCATGAGAAAATTTGATTTTGAGATATGAATTCAAAAACGCTTGAAGGGCAGATCACATACGAGCAAATTGTAATTAACAAGAATCTAAAATATTTCAAATCGAGTTCGTTACAAAATCAAAAAACATTTGCTGCTGAACTTCAAACGTCACTAAATAGTACACCAAAATACATTAGTCCAAAATTCTTTTATGACGAAAATGGCTCAAACCTATTTGATGAGATATGCTCATTACCAGAGTATTATCCATATGATTCTGAGATTGAGATTCTAAAAAATATAGAATCCGGTATAAAGCCATATGTTGATTCAGATATTAGACTTGTCGAGTTAGGAAGTGGTTCTTCGATAAAAACTAGATTGTTATTAAATGCACTTTATAATATTCAGAAAAACGTTGAATATTTTCCTATAGACATATCTGATATTCTAAGTCACAGTGTGCAGGAACTATGTAATATATACAATGATCTTAAAATTACTGGGTTAATTGATACATACGAAAACGGCCTAAATTTTATTGAACATTATGATGACAAACCAAATTTAATCTCATTTCTAGGTTCCAGTTTTGGAAATTTTAATCATGATGAAGGTATGAAATTTTTAAAAACAATTCATGATATGATGAAGCATTCTGATTTTCTTTTGATAGGATTTGATCTGAAAAAAGATGCAGTAATTTTACATAATGCATACAATGATTCAAAGGGAATAACTGCAAAATTTAATCTAAATGTTCTTAATAGAATTAATCGAGAATTAGAAGCAGATTTTGATTTGACAAAATTTGCCCATTATGCGTTCTATAATGAGTTATCTAGCAGAATAGAAATGCATCTAAAATCATTGCAGTCACAAAAGATCAAAATTCCAGGCGCAAATATAACAATAAGTTTGGCAAAAGATGAATTAATTCACACCGAAAATTCATATAAATTTTCAATATCTGAACTTGAATCCAAGTTTACAAAATCAGGTTTTGAGATAAATGAGATTTGGTGTGATTCCAATCGTTATTTTGCTCTAATTTTAGCCCAAAAGATCTAAAAATCCTTGGCACATCTAAATCCGGATGTTAACCATCTTTCATCTAGACGGAAAAAGTTTCGATACGTTCCACGAATGGATATTGCCGGTGTTGCAAAGGATCCACCGCGTAAAACTTTCTGATTTGTAAACCACTTGTCATTATATTCATTAAATTTTGATTTGAATCCAGGGTATCCAACAAATTCTGATGATGTAAATTCCCAAACATCACCAATCATCTGATGGCAACCATATGAACTTGCCCCTTTTGGATATGAACCAATTTCAGTACAATTCCAATTATAAGATTCTAAAACATTTGCATGTTCATCTGTTGGCGGTTCATTACCCCATGGAAATATTGTTTTTTCTTTTTTAGCATTATTCCAAAGTGCAGCTTTTTCCCATTCTGCTTCAGTTGGCAATCGTTTTCCTGCCCATTTACAAAATGCAGATGCTTCGTAGAAGCTTACATGGCAAACAGGTTCGTTATGATTAATCTTTCTTTTACCAATAAAATCTCTAGTAAACCATTCCCCATCATTTTTTTCCCAGTACATTGGAGCAGTCCATTCATTTTTCTTAACTGCATCCCATCCATCTGAAAGCCAAAATGAAAAGTCTTCATAACCACCATCATTCATGAATTCTAAATAGTCTCCATTAGTTACTGGAAAATTTTCAATTTCATACTCATTTAGATAGATTTTGTGTTCTGGCTGTTCAATGTCATAGCAGTAATCATTTCCCGAATATCCCATTTCATATAATCCACCATCTATTTTCACACTCTTTCTTTTAATATCAAGTGATTTTGGTGGTTGATTTTTCCTCACAGGTCTGTATTGGTCTGCCAACAAATGTTGTAAGTCATATACTAGTAATTCTTGATGTTGGCATTCATGATGTATTGCCATTGTGAAAAGATAAGATACTTCATCTGATAATGACCCTTGCATTGTATTACGTACTTTTTGTGTTATTATTTCAAAATATTCTAAAATTTCATCCACTGTAGGTCTTGACATAACTCCTCTCTTTGCCTTATCATATGGTTTTCCAAATTGATTATAGTATGAATTAAGATATTCTGAGAATTCATTCGAATAAAATTCATAGTTATTTGTTGCTTTACTGAGAACTATCTCATTTAACCAACTAACATGACCTAGATGCCACTTTGCTGGACTTGTATAAAATGCCGTTTGAACTCCAAAATCATCTTTTTCCAAAGTTTTTACCAATTCAAGTGTTCTTGCACGCGTCTCATTGAATTTTTCTAAGAGAATACTCTGCGATGATTGCTCTAATGTCATATCCTGATTGAAATTGTCTGAATATATGTGGTTTTTGGAATTATTCCTTCATTACACAACAACTTGAATTATTAATATTTCTCATTGCCCACCAGATTGAGAATGATAATGCGGCAATTGATATGAATTTTAGTTCTAATCCATGTAATGGGAATATGGCTAATCCACCAATAATACCAAGTAATGCTGAAAGAGAAGTTGTACAAGCTGGGCATCCTGGAGTAAATGCTGTCAATGCACCACCTAAAATTGCCGACGTTCCACTTTTTTTGATATTATTTGCTCTTTGTATCTTAATGTTGTATGCTACTAGTGCAATATTGATTCCTGCAAGAATTGCTACTATTATGGTTAAAACAATTGATGCTGTAATGTATTGTGGCATTATGGAAACATCCACATTAAAGTGGTCTATTGCAGTAGACAGTGTTAGAAAATAATATAAAATTCCAATCATTATCCCAGAAATTATAGCAATTCCTCCAAAAGTTTTCTGTTTTATTATATCCTTTATGGAAATTTTTAACATCATGATATTTTACAGATTGAATTCAATTAATTAGTTTTAGTACCCTCTGGCAAATAGTGGTCTAATTTTGCTTTGGTTGCTACAATAAACACATTTCGAGCTTTCATCCTCACATCCATCTTGGATGACTCTGATATCAGCACCAGTTTCTTCCTTTATTTTCTCCTCACATGCTGGGTTATCACATATTGGTGTCTTGATAAGCATTCCATTCTCTAATTCAGACTTGAATTCATCATAAGTTTCTACATTTCCTGTTCTTTCATCAAGAATTTTTTGTGCATTTGCAAACATATCATTGTGTATGTTATCTAATTCCATGACAATTTTTTCTACTAATCCATTGATTGGATGTTCTTGTTTTTGTTGATTATGTCTTCTAACAAAGACCACCTTGTCTCGTTCAAGATCTTTTGGACCAAGTTCAATTCTTATTGGCACTCCTTTCATTTCCCAGTCATGAAATTTGAAACCAGGTGTTAATTGGTCTCTGTCATCTAAACGTACACGTAATTTACGAGTATCCAGCTCTTTTTTGATTTCTCTTGATTTTTCTAATGTAGTATTTTTTTCTTCATCAGAATGATATATTGGGATTATCACTACTTGAATTGGTGCCACTCTAGGTGGTAATACGAGTCCCTTATCATCTCCATGTACCATTATCATTCCACCAATCAATCTCCAAGATACACCCCATGAAGTTTGCCACACAAAATTCTCAACGTTATTTGTATCAGCAAACTTGACTTCAAATGGTTTGGAAAAATTCTGTCCAAGAAAATGAGTTGTTCCCATCTGCAGTGCTTTTCCATCAGGCATTAGTGATTCCATTGTGAGTGTGTAAACTGCTCCAACAAATTTTTCCTTCTCAGATTTTTTTCCAGTGATTACTGGAATTGCTAATTCATCTTCAACAGTTTTTTTATATATTTCTAAAATATCTGTTACTTCTTTTTCAGCCTCATCTTTATCAGCATGAGCAGTATGACCTTCTTGCCACAAAAATTCTGATGTTCTCAAAAATGGTTTTGTTGCTTTAATTTCTGCACGAAGTGCTGAATTCCAAAAATTAATTTTTAGTGGTAAATCTCTCCAACTTCTAATCCATTTTGCATACATTGTATACGCTAAAGTTTCAGATGTTGGCCGCAGTGCAAGTTTATCTCCAATTTCACCATCACCAGACCGTGTAACCCAAAATACTTCAGGATTAAACCCAGTGAAATGATCTTTTTCTTTTCCAAGTAGTGATTCTGGAATAAGTATAGGTAAGAATCCATTACGATGTCCTGTTTCTACAAGTTTAGAATCAAGTGATGATTTTAACGATTCCCAAATGGAATATCCATCTGGTCTCAAGACAATCAAACCTTTGACTGGAGCATAGTCTGCAAGTTCAGCTTTTATTACTAATTGTGTATACCATTCACTGAAATCTTCTGACTTTTTTACAGTGATACCAATTTCTTTTCCCATTTAAAATCCAATGACTTGACAGCTATTTAGTTTTCTTCCTAAACAATTAATGATTTCTTTACGTGAAAAAATTAGACATATATTCTAAATTTATGGTCAGGTGGTATGGCTACAAATAAACCACTTGTTGAAATTATAGAGAAAATTGTGAATCTTGACAGTCATATGAGATTTGCAGCAATAATTGATCTCAAAGGCAATATTATTGAGGGTATTATGAAAGAGGGAAAATCATCACTAGAATCCCAAAGGCAAGAAGAGCATTTTTGTAAACAAGTTGCAGATAGAAGAAAAATGAGGCAGGAATTTGACAAGTCGTTAGGTAAAGTGCGCTATGTACATGTTGAACGTGAAAAGGTTACTCAATTTGTAATTTATACAAAAAGAAAGACACTGTTTGTCACCATTGAACCTGAGTTATCAATATCACGAAAAATGAAAATCATTAACAGTATTAAACGAATTACATCAAGTATATGATCTTAAAGGGGGTCACCCTTGCATAGAACATTACCTATAACTCTACTTTGAAAATTTGGACATACAAAACATTGTATAAAATGGGTCTCTTTTTCAAGTACTGGGCATTCAACAAATTCTTGTTTCATTCGCTTTAGCATTTTTGGGCTAACTCCTTTTAGTTTTAATTTTCCTTTTTCATCCATCATACCAGAACCTTTAAGGATCTCTTTTACATCGTCTGGTAATTTTTGCCGACCTTCACGCTGTTGAACTTTAACTTCATGTTTATGCTCTAACTCGTCAACCATGATTCAAAGAAAGTAAGGGCTGATTTATTATTAGCGGTGTTGGATCGCTAATTACTATTTCAACTTTTATATGATTGACTTCTTTTCGAAATTTAGAAATCAATTGTTAGCAATTTTTGATGTTGAAGGTGTACTTTATGATGCAGAGTATTTACCAATACTTGCAGAGAAAGTAAACAAAGAGAAAGAAATTTGGGATATAACCAAAAAAGGAATTCAAGGTTTGATAAATTGGGAGGAAGGACTAAAAAATAGAGTGAATTTGCTTAAAGGATTAAGTCTTGATGTTTGTCAACAAGTGGCTGATGAATTACCAATAATGAATGGTGCAAAAGAAGCCTGTAAATCATTGAAAAATGCAGGATGGAAAATAATGGCAGTTTCAGGAGGCTTCACGATAATGACTGACAGACTAAAAGACGAACTTGGGCTAGATTTTGTATTTTCTAATGAATTAATTTTCAAGAATAATTTACTAGATGATGTAAAAATTAATGTTGATTCTGATAAAGCAAAGTCTGCAAAAATAAAAATTACCGAGTGGAACGAGTCTAAAGAAGAAACCGTTGTCATTGTTGATGGCGCTAATGATATTAAATTATTTGATATATCTGGACTAGGAATTGCATTCAGGGCACAAGACATAGTAAAGGATCTTGCAACGACTACACTAGAGGAAAAAGACCTAACAAAAATCATCCCAATTATTAATAAACACTATAAACTTGAATTAGCATTACAAACTGCTTAATCCTGGTAACCTTCAAGTATAGTTAGAATAAATAATCTTTAATTGAGTTTACATATATTCCCAGTTCATTTTAAACAGGATGTCAGACCAGAAGATAACATAGTAGACATGTTAATCTCTTCTAATCAATGTGGAATTGAAGATAATGATGTCATAGTAGTCTCACAAAAGATTGTTTCAAAACAAGAAGGGCGTGTAATTAATCTAGAGACTGTAATCCCATCAGAATTATCTATAGGGATTGCCTCAGCATATGATAAAGATCCAAAGCTGGTTGAAGTAATTTTAACTGAATCAAAACAAATTGTTAGAATGGAGCACGGTGTAATTATAGTTAAAACAAAACATGATTTTGTTTGTGCTAACGCAGGTGTTGACCAAAGTAATGTAGATGGGAATTTTGTTACATTACTACCAATAAATCCTGATTCATCTGCCAAAGTAATACAACAGGAAATACGAAAAAAAACTGGAAAGAGAGTTGCAATAATAATTTCAGATACTTTTGGAAGACCATTTAGACTTGGGCAAACTGATAATGCGATAGGAGTTGCAGGAATAGAACCAATTTTAAATTATGAAGGAAAACCAGACACATTTGGAAAAATACTAAATGTTACAGCAACTGCAATTGTTGACGAATTATGCTCTGCAGCAGAATTAGTTATGGAAAAAACAAAAAAATGCCCTATGGCAATTATTAAAAATTATAATTATGTTTCAAAAGATGACAAAATTTCTACTTTAATCCGTTCAGAATCAGATGATTTATTCAAGTAGTTAATTAATAAAGTAAGTAGTTTTATAGATGATAATTGGCATTACTGAAAACTGAGACACATTGTCATAACATGTATTCAAATGGACATGTTGGTGAAATAGAATCACCTTTTGATTCGAACGTAACAATTTCATCTCAGTTAAAACAGTCATTTTTATCTGGTCTGGATGTTTTGTTTGTGACTAATCATAACACCCTTGATGGTTATAAACAGATTATTAATTATAAAGAAAATCATGCAAAATTTTCAAAAATTGGTGTATATCCTGCAGAAGAAGTAACCACAGATAAAGAAGCACATGTTCTGGTATACGGTCTTCATAAGGAAATTAAATCTGGGCAAAGCCTCGATGAAATTTTGGATGACGCAAGAGATCAAGATGCAGTTACTATTGCACCACATCCATTCAGTTTAATTGACGCTTTAAGGGAGGATTCAAAAAAATGTGATCTTTTTGAGGTATTTAACAGTGCAAATATTGATGTTTATTCTAACAAAAAAGCAGAGATATTTGCAAAAGAAAACAAACTACATGTTGTAGCAGGAAGCGATTCACATGTTACTAGTACCATAGCAAGATGTACAAATCTAATAGATTCTGAGAATAATCTTGATGACATAGTCTACGCATTAAGACATAAAAGAATCTCAATTGAAAAAATTGGATATGTTAAACCAAAAGAAGTATTAGAGCATATTCAATTTAAAATTGAAAATTCAAAATATCATATAGATAAATACATCAATGAGTTTTATCCAAAATCAAAATTTCTCTTTAATTTCTTATACAAATTTTATTTGAGTACGCAAACAAGTTATTTTTGGGAATTGATTTATCGAATATCATTAATTGGAGTTAGGCGTATTTCACGAAAAATCAATTTTGAAGGCATGGATCCTTATTCTTTTAGGACACGGGATATACCAACTATTACTAGAATGGTATTTTGAATTATAGGCAAAGCTAAAAAAAACTAGTTTTTTATATAGACAAACTAGATTTTTCTTAGGTGAGTAAGATTTCAGAATCTAGTAAAAAAATAGATGTAAGAGGATTATTTTGTCCATCGCCAGCACTACAAACAACTGTAGAATTATCAAAAATGCAAGTTGGCGAAATACTTACTGTTCTTGCTGATGATCCTGATTCTGAAAATGATATAACCGAATTATGTCACAAACGTGGACACGAACTTTTAGAGTTAAAGAAGAATGGTAGTGATCTAGAATTTACCATTAAAAAGATAAAGTGATTCTATTTTTTCTCAGCTAAATATTTATCAACATCGATTGCAGCCATACACCCATAGCCTGCAGCAGTTACTGCTTGTCTGTATCTATGGTCATGCACATCTCCTGCACTAAATATCCCTTCAACACTTGTCTCGGTGTTATTTTTTAGAATAATGTATCCGTTTTCATCTAATTCTAGTTGGTTTTTGAATAATTCTGTATTTGGTTCATGACCAATAGCCACAAAAACACCACCCATATCCAATGATGTTTCCTCATTTGTTTTTGTATCTGTTAAGATTATTTGTTTAACTTTTTCATCACCTTTGATATCTTTAACAGTACTATTCCAGTGAACCTGAATTTTCTCATTGCTTAATGCGCGTTCTTGCATTATCTTACTTGCTCTAAATTCATCACGTCTATGAATAATGTGTACCTTTGAAGCAAATTTTGTGAGGAATATGGCCTCTTCCATACAGGAGTCACCGCCTCCTACAACTGCAATCGGTTGCTCCCTAAAAAATGCACCATCACATGTTGCACAATATGAAACGCCTTTTCCAGCAAAAGTTTGCTCTCCATCTATACCAATTTTTCTTGGTGTTGCACCTGTACAAACTATAATTGCTTTTGCTTCGAATTCTTCTGAAGCCGTCAAAACTTTGAATGGGCTACGTCTAAAATCTACATTTACTACTACATCATCAATTATTGTAGTGCCCATACGTTCTGTCTGCTTTCTCATCACTTGCATTAGATCAGGTCCCATTATTCCATCTGAAAATCCAGGATAGTTTTCAACATCTGTTGTATTCATTAATTGCCCACCTGGAAGTAATCCTGAAATAATTAATGTGTCATGCCTTGCCCTAGAACTATAAATTCCGGCAGTATAACCTGCAGGTCCAGCACCAATTATTATAACATCAAAATTTGTTTTTGTTTTTTCTGATGTTTTTGGCGAATCGTCTGTTGGTTCTTTCTCTGAATTTTTATCAATTAAAACAGTACCGCTATCAGAATCTGACATCATGCTTTTTTGAAATCGGGTATGAATTTAAATCATTTCTGCATATCTAAGATCATTTGGTGTTTTTCGCAAAGTTTTGAAACCTCGATCTGTGAATAAAGTAGATCCCGTTGCCAATGGGCATTATTTAACCTGCAGTCTAAATACTCACAGAAAGATTCGCCAGTAATATTGTAAAAAATTATTTGCAGAACATACCCCTCAATAATTTTAGCAAGTCTTTCATCATGGTATTCTAGAAATTCTCCTTTATGTTGTTCTTTGACACTGTTAATATCCAGACCTTGGGATTTATTTGCCATTGCTTGAATATAGAATTCCTTTGATTTTGCTGGTGCCTCAATTATTCCTGTAGTGGATATGATTGCCGGATTGGCACATATCACTGCGCGACCATGATATCTATAATCTGATTCATCAAATGTGCATGTAAGCCTATTTGTAAAAATTATATGTAATGTGTCATTTCTTGTGTATCTAATTTGATTCCGCAAAAATTTCTGCATCTCAAATCCGTCATACATTACTACCTCACTGATATTTTCGGCATCTTCAATCTTTGTAGTTTTTTCCATTATTGAAGAATTTTTGCATAACTGTTCTTCAAAATTAGTAATGTGTTTTTCTGGTTCGTATGAAATTTTTTGTTTGTATATATCAAACATCCTTGTTTTTGTGAGTAATTTTACTTCTGATTTGTTAAGGTCAAGAAAAAAATTATCGTTTATAACTACGTCAACTGAAAAATTATCTTTGATAAAACTTGCTAGATCTGATATTTTAATTTCAGGAATACTAGGCTCATCATAAAGAATAATTTTTTTTATATTCAATCAGATTTTTTAGTAATTGTATTATCTAACTCTTTAATTTTTTGATCCGTTATCTCAGCAGCTTTTTTACCCGAGTATAACATTGAACCAAATGTTGGACCCATTCTTGCTAATCCATGCGTTTCTGTGACTGACATACCTGCAGCGACTAAACCTGGATACACTTCACCAGTTTTTTCTACAACATGCTCTTCACCACTTTCTACCCACATTGGGTTCATTCCTTTCCATTCGACTAAATTTCTATCTACAAGTCTTTTAACAGCAACTGAATCATGACCTGACGCATCAATTATCATTTTGGCTTCTAATGCAACAGGATCAACACATGTAATATTACGTGGTAATGCTGATACTGGCATCCAGTTAACAACAATTCCTGCTATTCTACCATGTCGCAAAACTAAATCATCAAATTTCGTCAGGTTCAAAAATTTAACACCTGCATCACATGCAGCAGCAATAAGTTTTGAAACTGCATGAGGTCCGGGTGTTAGGTATAACCCTTCACCAACTTTTTTGTATGGTATACCTAATTCATCCCAAATTTTTTGTGCAGGAGCTCTTACGGTAACTGGATTCATCATGTAACCACCTAGCCAATATCCACCACCAAGGTAGTTATTTTGCTCGATAACTAGTACTTTGTAACCCATTAATGATAATTCACGTGAGGCTGTTAGACCTGCAGGTCCAGCACCAATTACTATTACATCACATTCAGCTCTGTCTTGTAACACATCATAGAATTCTTTGGAAATAGCTCTTGTAATTTCAACTTCTTTTGCATCAGCAAAAATTTTCTCAGGTCTTTGCTCATTAACTGATTCTTGCATACAAAAAATCTAGTTTGAAGTCATAAATAGATTTCTTCTTAATTAGAATTGGATTATTAGGTGTTCTATAGTCATAAAATGTCAAATTAATCCAGTTTATCTATTAATTTAGTTGAAACTAATTTTTGTTACTAATTTATATCGGAAATTAGGTAGTAGAAATAAGATGGCGCAACAATTAAGACCATCAAAATCTGGTTCTAAAAAACCAAATATTGATTGGTCAAGAAGAGAGGAAGCAGATAATTTTGCAGAGACAGTAAAATTATTCCGACAGGGAAAAATTGAACCTGACATGTTTCGTAGGTTTAGACTTCAACATGGTGCATATGGAACTAGAATGACTGATGATTATGCTATGGTTAGAATAAAAGTTCCTGCAGGGGAGGTTTATCCTCATCAATTAGAAAAAATTGCTCAGTTAAGCGAAATGTACTCTATAGGAAGTGCACATTTTTCAACCAGAGAAAATATTCAACTACATTGGGTTGTATTAGAAGATGTTTCTGAGATTATGCATTCTTTGGCAGATGTTGGTCTAACGTCTAGAGAAGCATGTGGTAATACTGTTAGAAATGTCATGTGTAGTCCATTGTCTGGTGTTTGTAAAGATGAGTTATTTGATGCAACACCTTATGCATTAGCCATTGCAAAGTTTCTTCTTAGAAATCCATTGAATCAAGCATTACCACGTAAATTCAAATTCAATTTTACATGTTGTGAAAAACATGGAATGATTAGAATTGTTGATGTTGGTTTACTACCACAGATTAGGCAAGTTGACGGAGAAATACAAAAGGGGTTTAAAATATTTCTTGGTGGTGGTCTAGGTAACAAATCATTTGTAGGACATGAATTGGAAGAATTTACTCCTGTTGAGGATTTCCTCTATACATCTATTGCAGTATTGAAGATATTTGATAGATTGGGTGACCGGAAAAATCTAGCCCGAAACAGGATGAGGTATCTAGTAAACGATATGGGATGGGAAAAATTCCAAAATCTTGTTCTTAAAGAACGTGCAATTGTTAAAGCCACTCAATCAGTTATTGTTAAATTAAGAGTTGATGAATCATCTAAAGAAATCACTAGACCAATTTCAGTATCAAATGAAACTACTCTACAGCCTGATGGATTTGAAAGATGGAAAAAAACAAATGTGTTTAAACAAAAACAAGCAAATTATAATTCAGTATTTATTGGACTTGAATCGGGTGATATAACTGCAAATCAACTTCGTACAATTGCTCAGATAACTAGAGATTTTTCTGGAGAAGAATTGGCAAGAAATGGTTTTTCGCAAAATATTGTTATACGTTATGTTCATGATGACGATCTGATTAACTTATACTCAAGATTAATTGAAACTGGTCTTGCTAAAACAGGTTCACTGACAATGGCCTCTGCAGTTGGTTGTTCCGGAACTACTTCTTGTAATCTAGCACTAACTAATTCTCATAGACTTGCCAAAGAAATTCAAAGAAAATTCTTAGAATTGAAACTTGATGATGATGATGATCTACGTGATTCATCAATAAAGATTAGTGGATGCCCAAATTCATGTGGACAGCATGAGATAGCTACTATAGGACTGTATGGTGGTGGTGCTAGATTTGGCAAAGACATGTACCCAAATTATGTATTATCACTTGGAGGTAGATTTGATGGTCAATCAATGTTAGGACATCATACTGCACGTGTTCCAGTTAAACGCGTGATTCCAGTCATATTGAAAATTATAGAATTATTTAAAAAACACAAACAGCCGGATGATTCTCTTTCAAAATGGATTGATAGAGTGGTTCATGGAAACGAATCATCAGAGATTAAATCTGTAGAAGATATCAAAAAAATTATTTCTCCTTTATTGATTCCCCCAACAAAAGAGGATGACGCTGATTTTTATGCAGATTATGGTAGCGATACAAGTTATCATACTATTACTGGAAAAGGTGAGTGTGCAGCATGACAAGACAAGAAACACCTCTTATCAATGCTGATGTACTTAGGGAACAAATCATAAAAAACAATGTTAGAATAATTGATGTGAGACGAAAAGACGATTATGATCAAGGTCATATCAAAAACTCTGTTAATTTACCATTAGCAAATCTACTTGCTGATCCAAGTCCTGAAAATATTATCAAAATTGCTGAAGAATTAGGAATCCAAGATGAAACACCAGTTGTAGTATATGATGATACTTTTGGCGCGTTATCTTCTAGGGTTGTCTGGGCATTACAGTATATTGGTCATGAAAATGTCAAATTACTTGATGTAACATTTTCACAGTGGAAAGAACTTGGTCTAGAAGTAACCACCGAGGAACCTGAAATTGAACCAGTAAAGCATTCATTAAATTTAAGACCTGAAATAATGGCTACTGCAGAGTATCTTGAAAAGGCAAAAGAGAAAAAGAATGTAGTTGTAATTGATAATCGAGAAAGATTGAATTTCCTTGAACAGCATATACCAGGTGCAATTAACATTCCTTACAGAACACTGGCAACAGATGGAAGAATCATTAGAAATAAGGATGGTATGAGAAACCTGTTAAAAAATAGAGGAATTTCAGAAGATGCCGAAATTATTACTTATTGTGGAAGTGTTGGAACACTCTCCGGTCTAGCATTTTATGCATTGAAATCATTAGGATTACCAAATGTCAAACTTTATGTTCACTCGTTTAAAGAATGGAAGAATCTCGAAAAGCCAACTCAAAAACAGGAAAATGCTAGTTATTGGGATCTTTCAGCTGAGTGACCAATTTATATTGAATTTTTTCTAGTGTAGAATGTATGAAAGACATCAATGAGATAATGCCTAAGGTACCAAATATGAAATGGGGAGCATTATTGAATAAAAAACCTACAAATCAAAAAGTCAATGAATTGAATAAATTGTTACCACATACTGGAAAATGGCATACAGTATTTGAGGAAAACGATGTGTCGTACATAGATGGCGTACCTATATTTAAAAAAGATAACAAATCTTGGACATAGATTTTATTTTACATTAATTTTGCGTTATATTGGTTCTGAGTTTTTTAGTAACTCTAATCTCAATATTATCAAAAAATTCAAGCATTTTACGCTTATTATCAATAAGGAAATCTACACCTCTATCTTCTAACCTTACTTTGTAAAGTCTAATGTCTCTATGCTCTTCCAAAAATTCTTCAATCATTTGCTCACCACACATTGCAGGATCTATGAAAACTTGTAAATCAGATAACGTTCTTTCAACATCCTCATCTTGTATTGACGATTTAATTGATTGCACTGCTAAACCAATTTCTTTTAAATTCTTTACAGGAGCTGTCATTTTGGTTTTTGTTTTAGGACCTAATAGACTACGTTTCTTTGCACCTAACTTTTTACCCATTTCTGGTTCTAAATCATATATAGGAATCATTTGATTAAATCCCTGTCTTTTATAGCTCTTTATGACAAGACCTTTCTCAATTAATTCATTAAGACATTTTTGAGTATCTTCTTTACTTAGAAATGTTGTCCAAACGATTGCACCAATTGTATGGTAACCTTGTCTTAATGATTCTATAACAACAACTTCAATTATTCTCTTAAATCCTTCCTCAGTTCGTACATTTACAAAATCTTTGTCCTTCACAGCTTTTCTAGCATTCTTCACATCAATCTCAATTGAGCGTTTTAATGATTCAAGTGCATCAGGAATTTGGTTCAATAATGATAAGTAGCATGCCTTGTTATACCATGCCATATCATAAGTATGATCTGAGTCAATCGCTTTTTCTACACTGTCTAGTGCTTTTGCATAATTCTTCTTTTCATAGAATACTAACGACTTCAAATTCCATGCCTCTGAATTTGTAATGTCAATATCTAATATTTTATCATAAACTCTCATTGCTTCCGAATGATCATCTAAATGAAATCTGGAATATCCTAGTTTTAGCATGGCTTCAATATCATTTGGATCTGTTCTAAGTATCATCTCAAAACTTCTGGATGCCTCTTCTAATTTTTCATCAGCCATCAAGTTTATCCCTTTTTTATAGAGTCGATTTCGCTGATAATCTGCATTAGTTAGCGAGGTTTCTTCTTTCTTTTTTAATGAAGTATCTTCTTTTTTCTCCATATTACCAAATACCACAATTTTCTAGATAAATAGTATCCTATGGACATTTATAGCATTTTCAACAAGAAATGAAAAATGTATTAACTAGGAAGCGTTTTAACATCGATAATGACTAATCTTAGTTTTCTAGTTACAGGCAATGCCCCATTTGACCAAGATGGTATATTTGAAGCAGAGATAGCAATCACTGAGGCAAAACCCACAGATTCAGAAATTAAAACAAAAGTATTCCCATCAATTTGGAAAGAAAAATTCCATTTAAAAGTAAAAAATGGTAAATTTCAAGAAACTTTAGGTTCCGCTGATAATCCTTTACCTAACGCTATTTCATCATTCTCAAAAGTTTGGATAGTGGTGTCCGATCAATTTTCCTCTATTGGTAATTCGTTTGAATTTGACATTCCTGAATCTATTAAATCAGAAAATATTGTATCCACAATTACCAAATCTGATACTAGAAAGAAAACAAAAACCAGAAGTTTACAAGGTCAGCAAGGTGAGCAAGGCGACAAAGGCCCAATTGGTGTACAGGGTGACAAAGGTGATAAAGGTCCAACTGGTGGCAAAGGTCCAACTGGCGACAAAGGTGTTACTGGTGACAAAGGTGACAAAGGTGACAAAGGCAGTCCTGGTCCTCATGGTGACAAAGGTGATTCTGGTCAAAAAGGATTAACTGGTGACAAAGGTGACAAAGGTCCAGCTGGTGACAAAGGTCCTGTAGGTCTTAAAGGTGAAACTGGTAGACAAGGTCCAACTGGTGACAAAGGATTAACTGGTTTACGTGGTGACAAAGGTGACAAAGGTCCAACAGGTCCTCCTGGAATACAAGGCGATAAAGGAGTACCTGGTGCAGTTGGTGAAAAAGGTGACAAAGGTATTACAGGTCCAGCTGGTGACAAAGGTTCTCCTGGTCCACAGGGTCCACAAGGTGAAAAAGGAAAAATTGGTTTAACAGGTCCTGTTGGTGAAAAAGGTCCACGTGGTCCGCAAGGTCCTCCAGGTGACAAAGGTATTACAGGTCCTCCAGGTCCTTCTGGTGATAGAGGTTCACAAGGTCCACAAGGTGATCAAGGTCCACAAGGATTAACTGGTGACAAAGGTCCAAGAGGTCCACAAGGAATTCAAGGTCCACAAGGTGAACAAGGTCCACAGGGTTCTCCCGGTCCTGCAGGTGAAGCTGGTCCACGTGGTACACAAGGTCCTGTTGGTGACAAAGGTCCAAAAGGTCCTCCAGGTCCTCCAGGTGACAAAGGTGCAGCTGGTGGAATGTCTGAAGAACAAAAACAGTTATTCAAAGATTTATTGGATATAATGGTTCGAAAAGGACTAATTACGGCTGAAGAGCAAATTGAACTTCAAAGTCACCTTTATTAGAAATATAGAATCACGTGCATAACTTATAGATATTCTAACAAAAATATAATCATAGAGGTTTGAAATGCCAGAAAGCAATTATCAAATTTTAGGTATAAAGGATGGTGCTACAAGACAAGAAATTCGTGCTGCATTTAGGGAACTTGCACTAAAACATCACTCTGACCGTGGTGGTAAAGATGATTCATTTATCAAGATTAAGCAGGCATTTGAAGATCTTAAAACAGGAAAAAAATTTCCAGATTCACCAGATGAACTAGCTAAAAAGGCAAAATTCTTCTGGGGTACAGATGAGGAGGAAAGAAAACGACAAAATACGTTACTTTCTGATGATGTTGCAAAAGAGATTCAAGTTGCACAAGAATGGCTTGATGCATTATCTCGTGCAAATGCAACAGGGAATAGACTTTTTGGTTCCAAGGAACTGGGTGAAATTGAATTAGAAAGAAAGCCATCTAAGGCATTAGCAATTAAAGGAAAATTTTGGGCTGGTAAACTATCATATGATGATCATGTGTTTATGTGGGGTAGTATCACTAACCCATATTTCTCAGATAATGATAATTCTAAAACTGAAATTCATTTGACACATGGAACATTCAAAATGACAGACCCATTGGATAATGGATTCAATATTGAAAATGGTACCAAGATAACTGTTGACAATGGTGATATCATATGTGGAAATGTTAATGGGATTAGGGAACATGTACCTGATCCACAGGGAAGAGTTGGCATGTCATTAATACGTGAACATAAATCGCAACTAAATTCCCCAAATGGTAAAATTATTGCTGGTACTGTTAGAGAAACTGTATCACTAGATGCAGATGAGGTTTTGGTACTAGATCTTGTTGACAATGTAACTGTTAGAGGAAGAAAAATTCAGATTTTTGGTCATAAAGTAAGTTATGATGTTTTTATCGAACTCAAAAAAGATGGCATGATTAGATTTCACGATAAGGGTTCAGGTTTTGATATTAGCGATGATGCAATACTAAAACTAGAAAATGGAAAGGAATTCTTCTTGGATGAACTAAAAACCAGAAAACTCATTGGTTTTGGTGGTGAGGATATCACATATGATTATCTTGATGGTGTTGGCACTAATTCTATCAAAAATAAAGAATCTATTACATCTAGATTTTCAGGATTTAGAATTTTTGGAAAGAAGAAATAAAATATTTTTAATTACTTTTTAATTCCTAGCTGTCGATTTTTTAATCTTAGTGACGTGCTTCTACATTTTCTACATCTTGTCGCACTAATATCTAGTCTAGCTCCACATGAAATACAAATTTTCATATGCAATCTAGCTTTTTGAGCAATTTGTTTTTTTAATGGATCTGCTACTGGCATAAAATTTTTCCATTAATACACTATTAATGCTTATTGGCTACCCTTTACAATATTAAATAACTGCCTTACTGCAAGTTTTGGATGATGTGTTGCAAGCCGTACAATGCTTGAAACGCTAAAATCTGCACGAATAAAATCTAAGAATTCATCTGCAGAAAGTTCACTGATTACTTCAAGTTCTTTTTCCCACTCTTCATCTGTTAATCCAATCCATCTGTTTTGAATTTTTGATGCAGAATTTATTTTTGATTCAATTGCCTTTTTCCAGTTTTTTTCATATGGTTCAAGTGATTTTTGAGTAGTGTCTCCAGATTTTATTGCGTTAGCAGCTGTTCTTCCTGCAACACGACCAAATCTTATCGCATATCTGATTCCTTCAAGCACTAGTGGATTTGCCTGACCTGCAGAGTCACCTACTAGAATCAGATTGTCATACACAGTTTTTCTTGAAAGACCATCATTTGGAATTAGTCCGTAATGAAATTCAATCTTTGTAATATCTCCAAGATCCTTAATCGGACCTTTTTTTTCTTCGATTAACTTGTCTAATCTTTCTGTAGGATCAACATCGGATTCTGGTTTACCTACACCAACCCCAATACGTACTGTATCTTTGGAAACAGGAAAAATCCATGCATATCCTGCAGGAGAATATTCTTGTCCAACCATTAACCACCATGTGTCACTTTGTACATTTTCTGCCTTTACTTCGTATTCTGCACCTGCACCAAATCTACCCCATTGCTCTGCTAATCCAAGTGATTTTACAACAACTGATTGGAATCCACTACAATCAATTACCATCTTTGCATTAAACTTGACCTGACTTTCGGAAACTTTTGCAATAACACCAACCGGTTTGTTGTTATCAGTTAGAACCTCTATCACATTTGTGTTGACAAACAGTTTTGTTCCAGAATTTTGTGCTTCTTCAGCAAGATGTCGATATGTTTTTCGGACATCCAAAACTACAGCTTTTGGTTTTTCATCACTAATTGTCACACTTTTTGTTGGCGAGCAGAATGAATAGTTAGAAATTGGATTATAACATGCTTCTGGAATACCAAACTCCTTTGCATCTTCAATCCATGTAACTCCACTTGTCCTAACAGTTTCTGCAACCGCTTCCTCCTTTTCTAATAATGCAACAGATACACCTTCACTTGATGCAGCAAAGGCAGCTGATGAACCTGCTGGACCAGCTCCTACAATTACTAAATCAAAATCATATTCATTCAATAGTTTTCATACTCACTCTGAACATTATAACCTAGCATTTTTCTCTATAGTTATAGAACTATCTTCCTAAATTCATTGTTTTTTTGAATGTGAGTAAAATCAATATCAAATTTGGCTTTAGCCTTGAATGAAAAGTCAATCTCTGTTACATCTGATAGAACCTCTAGCCCTTCCTTAATTCTGTTTAATTTTACTAATGATGAGGATTTGTTGTATAATGCAGTGACGTTTCTTGGCTTTATCATTAAAACTTGCTCATAGCAATCCAACGCTGTTTCGTATTGATCAATGTAATGATGTGCAAGACCCTTATTGAGTAAGGCAAGTATGTTTTGATTTTCTTTTTCTAGGACACGGTCATAATAGATAATTGCATTTTCATATTTTCCTAGCTTGCCCAAAATGTTTCCTTTTTTTATTAATGCATCAATATGGTTTGAAGAAATTTCAAGAACTTTATCATACATTGTCATCGCCTCCTTTGGATTTCCTGTGTTTAGTAGTGTCTGTCCTGATTTTAGCAGTTCTTCTATAGACTCACTCATGATTTTATTTTTTCCTGATGAATTTATCTAGTTGTCTTTTTAGCTAATAGTATGGCAGATTCCGATATAGGACAATTTTTTCTTTGGTCTGGGCTTACTGCGATAGTGATGATTGTGACAGGTTTAACCTATAGGCTTTATCTGAAAAAAAGAAACAAAATTTCTTCATAATATATTTACATTTTATTGGTTGATTTTTTTTAAATATGCTAGAATTCCGGTATAGTCAATATCACCAAATCCTGCATCCATAGCGTTCTGGTATACCTTACTAGCCATTTTTGACATTGACAATTCTACATTAAATGATTCAGCAGCCTCATTGATAGTGTCTAGATCTTTTTTTAGGTTTTGAAGAGTGAATGTTGGCTCGAAATTATCTTTGATCATTCTGTATGCCTTTTTTTCACTCATTCCAGTCTTGAAATATGTAGAGTTTAGAATTTTTAGAAAGATTTCAGGATCAAATCCAGCCTTCCTTGTCAATGTGATTCCCTCTGATAGCGATAACGCAAGCATTGCAATCTGAAGATTCATTGCAAGTTTTATCGAGTGCGCAGTACCAGATTCTCCCAAAAAGAATGTTTTTTCTGCAATTGTATCAAATACATCACTAAATTTTTCGTATGTTTTCTCATTCCCTGAAATCATCATAACCAATTTTCCATCAATTGCCACATTTGGCCCACCCATCACTGGAATTTCTAAAAATGAAATTCCAGAATCAGAAAATTTCTGTGATATCTCTTTTGCCGAGTTTGGATTTATTGTACTCATGTCAGCAACAGTTAATCCATCATGTCTACCATGAATAATTCCATCATTGCCAAAAGCAACATCACTAACAGCGCTTGCATCTTTTACAACTGTTATTACAATGTCAGATTTTTCTGCAACATCTTTTGGTGTCTCAACTGCGATAGCACCATGTTTAACTAAATTCTCAATCTTGTCCTTAGTTCTGTTGTAAACTGTGACTTCATATTTTGAATCTAATAGATGCAGTCCTACTGCTTCACCTAGCATGCCGGTACCAATAATTCCAACCTTTGTCATTTTCGCTCTTCCGCCACAAGTTCCCAGTCACCACCAAATCTTGGTGCAGAAAACTGTAAGTGACCAATCACCCTGTCTCCTTTTCGAACCATTGCATAATCAGATTTTTTTGCACTGTAAACCTTGTCTTTTGTTTTGTAGCCACCCTCAATGACTTTAGCTTTGAAGCGTTTACTGGCCTTGGTAATCAAATGTCTTGCAAGTTTTACATCACCCATCCAAGAGAACATTTCAAACTTGCCAAAATTTTCAGTGGAAATTACATAGCCGTAAAGTCTGGCTTCAAATTTTGCCTTTCTCCTTTCAGCTTCCTCGTTCATCCATTTTACAACATCTTCTGCAGACCCTACTTCTGCACCAAATGTTTCTGATTCCTTCATAATAGTAACTATTCTTGATATTGTAAAAATGTAATTCTATTTTTTGAATTTTTTTCTGTAAAAAATAGCCATAATTATGGTTCCAATGAACGGTGTGGTCCAGTATAGCCACAAATCTGTAGTCACGCCTGATACTATAGCAGGTGATAATGACCTAATTGGATTCATCGACGCACCAGATATCGGACCAAGGAATAATACATCTAGACCAATTATTCCCGCAATCATGATTCCGCCCAGTTTTGAAATTTTTTTGTTAACTACAACATAGATGACTGCCATCAACAGTGCGGTTGCAAGTATCTCATACCCAATAATTTCGGGCATTGAAAAATCTAGATTTGGAGAGTTGGTTCCAAGCAACGCATAGTCTCCAAAAACAAACTTTACAAAAAGAGTACCAAGAAATGCACCAATTGCCTGTGCCGTGAAATACACTGGAAGTTGTCTTGTTTTTGTATGTCTTGTTATGAAAAATGCAATTGTAACGGCTGGATTAAAGTGCGCCATAGAATATTTGCCAAATATACTGATGACAATTGCAATCCCAATAAAATGAATGACGGCAATAAATGCAATTCCGTATGCACCACCCAGCATTCCATCATAAACTATACAGCTTGTAGCTGCAATTAGTAAACCAAAAGTTCCTACTAGTTCTGCTACAAAAATTACCAGATTAGAATTTTTCATTTTCTTTAAAGATTACTTACTAACTCCTTCACTTTTAGCTCTATCGAGTCTCTAATCCTTCGTACGTCCTCAATGGATTTTCCCTTTGGATCTTCTATATCCCAATCAGCCATATCTTCTACAAATAAGGCAGGACATGATTCTTTGTCCATACAACCCATATTTACAACGGAATTTGACTCTGATATCATTTCATTTGTAATTAGTTTAGATTGATTCTGTGAAATGTCAATATCAACTTCTTTCATTGCTTGGATAGCAAGTGGATTAATTTCTGAGACAGGTTTTGTCCCAGCGCTAATCCCTTGATAAGCATCTGGAGCAATTTTTCTGAAAAATCCTTCTGCCATTTGACTTCGCCCTGCGTTTTCGACACAGACAAAAAGTACTTTTTTCATTTCAAATAAATCATAATTCCTAAACAAATAAGTGAATTATGTAAGTAAATGCTATACCAAGTCCGGCAGCTCCTGGTATTGTGATTACCCAAGAAAATATTATTTGTCTGCTAACTTTCCAGCGAACTGCGCGTTTTCTTCGTGCTGCACCAGCTCCCATGATAGTACCTGTGATAGCATGAGTTGTACTTGCTGGAATTCCAAATATTGCAAAAACAGCTAACATTAGTCCACCACCGGTTTCAGCCGCAAATCCCTGGTATGGTTTTAATCTGGTGACTTTAACCCCAAGTGTTTTGATAACTTTGTATCCTCCAAAGAATGTACCTAGACCCATTGCAGCGGCTGCAGCAACGATTACCCAAAGTGGCATATGAATCTCCGAAATAAGATCTGCAGAAAACAAGATAAGAACAATTATTCCCATAGTTTTTTGCCCATCATTTGCTCCATGTGTAAGTGCAAACCATGCAGAAGATATTATCTGCAACCGACCAAATGTTCTGTTAACTATAGCAGGTCTACGTCTAGCAAATATCCAAATTATCACTCCTGCTAAAGCAATACCAAAAAACATACCACCTATTGGCGCAATTAGTATTCCTGCAAAAACTTTTGTTAGTCCACCCAAAACAAGCTCCTCAAAGCCTAATCCGGCAATTCCAGCACCCATTATTCCACCAATCAAGGAATGGCTGTTAGAGATTGGTAACCCGAAATAGGTGCATAATGAACTCCAAGTAATTGCACCTGCCAAACCACCAATAATCATGTAGACAGTAATCTCATCAGGACTGACAATTCCCTTTGCAATAGTGGTGGCAACTGCAACTCCAAAAATGAATGGACCTGCAAAATTAGCAGCAGCAGATAATGTAACAGCATGGAGTGGTCGCAAAACACGTGTTCCAATCACTGTAGCAACCGAATTTGCAGAGTCGTTGAACCCATTGACAAAATCAAAGACTAATGCTATAATTATGGCGGCTATTGCTATTTCTAACATATAATCACCTAGGTATATTTCAGAACTATATCCTCAACAACATCAGCAACGTCTACACATCTGTCTGATGCACTCTCCAATTTTTCATAGATATCTTTCAGCTTGATGATTTCTATTGGATCATTACTCTCAAAGAGTTTGGTTATAGCAGCTGAATACAAATCATCAACTTTGTGTTCAATTTCGCTTGTTTTTCTGCAGTGTTCAATCATTGAAGAAGGATTCTTGATATTTCGTAATTTTGCTGTCATTAGTTCTACTTCTTTTGTTGCTTTGACTAGTTCATTTGCCATATCCAGTGCATATGGAGGAGCAGTGGTTATTTTATAACTTTGAAGTCTTGCAGATATCCCATCAATATGATCAATTGTATCATCTATTTTTGATGCAACCCTTTGCATGTCCTCACGATCTAAAGGAGTGATGAATGTTCTGTTTAATTCCGAAAAAATATCTCGTACTAGTTTGTCAGCCTCTGTTTCAATAGTATGAATTTTTTTGTGACATTCATCAATCTTAAGATCTGTTAACATGATAACTAATTCTTCAGATATCTCAACAGATTTTTTTGCCAAATTATCTAACGTTACTAAAATTTCTTTTTCGTTTGATTTTACCCAAGAGAAGAACTGTCCCATGCGTTTTTGAAGATATATTTAGAATTAACCCTGATCAACATAATCTATATAGTATCAATATAGATCATGTTAAACATCGATCAGATAATTCTGATGATTAAAATATCAATGGTTTGATTGTAAATCGTGATAACAGTTGATTGCCATGATGTAGAATCAATACAAAATGAGTTAGTCATATATGTTGCAGATCAGGTTGGCGCAGTTCCAAATCTGAAATACCACGAGTTCATCCTATCACCGATAGAAGATGATGAGAATATTGATACAAAAGAGGTGGTGACATCAATCAAGGAGTTTTTAGAGTCAATTGGGGAACAAAGGAATTTCGCCGTAATTACAAAGGGCGATATTATAGCAATAGAGTCAATATCAGGCAAGGTAATTGAGCGTGAGGCAACCCCTAAAGCTGATCTTTTTTCGTGTCCACATTGCGGATTTATCACCCAATACGAGGTAGATTACAACACACATATGAAAATCCACTATCTATAATTAAAAAAGCCAATAGAGAGATTTGAACTCTCGACCTATTGATTACAAATCAATTGCTCTAACCAGGCTGAGCTACATTGGCACTAAATTTTTCTACACGTAGTCGGTTTAAAATGTTCTCAAAGTATAGGTTACGATTTAATAACATCGAATTTGTGGCTCGATTATGAAGCTAAAGTATGTCCAACCAAAAAAACTCAAAGTTCTGATGGCCATTTTCTATGGGGTAGGATTATGGGGTATTGTATTTGGATTATGGCTAGGTCAATTTTCAACATCCTCAGAAGCTTCAATGAATTACTTTATGATAGTAATTCTAGGTACCATCAATTTATTACTCGGTGGTTTAATGTCATATCTGTTTTTAACCCAAGAACACAAGGTGGATCCAAGAAAAGACTCAAAGTACAAACGAAAGAAATAGAGTGCACACAACTAGAATATTTGTCGCAAAGTGCATTGCATAAGAGTTGTCAACTCCTTTCTTATCATATACATACTTGAACACAAAGCCAACTGGTATGAGAATTAATGCCATGTGGATTTTTATTCCCATTGCAATGTGAATTAATGCCCAAACAATCACCATCTTTTTTGATTTTCTAAAAAACCTCTCCTCAAAGTAGTTGATGTGGATGAACATGTAAAGAAGCAGTGGCATTAATGGTACTATTCCCCAAATTCCTTCATCTGCAAATGGACCAAACGCAATGTTGTATCCTAGCCAACTCCAATTCAGTATTGGTATTTGATCAACATATGGAAAAATAATTGTGACATATAATGCTAAAATTCCAAATGGAATTGGGGCATATTTTATTGACTTTAATCCATTTTTTAGATTGGATATTCTCTTTTTTGTTTCTTTGATTAACAGTAAGCTGCTACCAACTGTTAGTACATAGTAACCAATAACAAACATATCTGAATTAAAAAAAGATGTATCCATTAGAACATTCTGAGGACATTCATTAAATAAGCTATCTTACAATTACAATCATGGTTGTTGAAGTAGGAGACATTGCTGAAAATTTTGAGCTTACTGCACATGATGGTTCGAATGTAAGCCTAGACTCATACAAAGATAAGAAAAATGTTGTACTATGCTTTTATCCAAAGAATCACCTCTTTGCATGCCCATCAAAAAAGGTCTTCGAGATGGCTGAAAGTGTAATTTCGGTTTTTCCTCAGATTGAATCTACAGACACAATTCTTTTTGCAATTTCAGTTGATACTGTGGAATCACAGGCAAAATTTGTTGACGAGTATAATATTCCGTACATTCATCTAAGCGACACCCAAAAATCAGCATGTAAGAAATATGCAGGTCTCAACATGGTTGGACTTGCAAAGAGGTCTACTTTTGTAATTGATAAGAAAGGAAATGTCAAGAGTGTTTTTCGTGACATTGATGCAAAAAATCATGGCAACCAAATTCTTGAATCATTAAAGCAGACCTAGTGGTAAATTATAAAGTATAAATTGTGTCCATAGAATTTCCAAATAATGCTTGATCTAGTTGCAAAGAAATTATTTCTTACAAAGGGAATTGGAGTTCATGAAGACAAGCTTACGAGTTTTGAATACGCTCTAAGAGATGCAGGCATTGAAGGAACAAACATTGTATTGATTTCTAGCATATTTCCACCAAAAGCAAAACTTGTACCAAGAAAGGAAGGCTTGAAACTGATAAACCCAGGACAAATTCTATTTACAATCTATTCCAAAAACCAAACAAATGAACCACACAGATTGATTTCTGCATCAGTTGGAGTTGCACAACCAAAAGACCGTACAAAGTATGGTTATCTATCTGAATATGAAGCATTTGGCCAAAATGAAAAGGTTGCTGGTGACTATGCAGAAGACATTGCAGCACAAATGCTTGCATCATCTCTGGGAATTGACTTTGATCCTGAGAAGAGCTGGGATGAAAAAAGGCAACAATGGAACATTTCTGGCAAAATTTACAAAACACAGAACATAACGCAAACTGCAAAAGGAGACAAAAATGGCAAATGGACTACAGTGTTTGCAGCAGCAGTCTTAATTCTTTAGCGCTTTGATTTGTATCCCTTCATATAGTAAATTGCAGCAGCTACAGCTACTACAATAATTACTGCTAAAATTGCATATTGTGACTGTTCATCTTCTTCTGCAACAATTTCTTCTTCAGGCATTTCTTTTTCTACTGTTTCGTCCAGTACACTTGACTGAATACTAACTTGACTTGCCTCATCCCATTGTGATGTTTTGAATATTAAATCGTCACCTGATACTGAGTTACTTTGACCAAAAAGAAATTTTCCCGCAACAAAGTTTCCATGTGATTTCTCAAAAAACCATCCCTTTTTTGCTATATCATCAACTGTTGAAATTTTTTCAATTACATGTGCATTAGCAGAATCAATTTTGATTGGATAGCCTTCATCTGTGAATACAAGCACATCTAAAATTGAATTTAATGGTGTAAACTCGTTGGCAAAGTAACTGGAGCGTTTTAATTCATTTATGAACAGTGGGTCAAGTGGTTTGATTTCTGATATACTGGCACTAACATTGTGGTATTTTGTTGAAACATTTAGCATGTATCGTGAACCATCACTCTCTGGGAAAATTGTCATTGCAACAGTTGATGTAGTAACTGATGGACCAGCAATCTGTCCTTCATATCTTGGAATTCCATATGTTTCATCATTTGACATATCATTTGCTATATCATAAAAACCTCCACCGCCACTAATTTTTTTAGATATCAATAAATTCGAGAATTTGTCAAACAATTCCTCTGAATTTTGTTTTGGCATTGTATATACTGCAGACACAGTACCCTCAATCACTTTTTCTAAATCTACATCCTCGTTACCTTTTTGAATATATACTGAATGAAATTTTCCATTAGATTGGAATTCGCGATTGATATCATCAATTAATGAATTGCCAATTCTTTTTGTTTCCAATTGAACTCTCTTAACATGTCCATCTGATTCTTCTCTATCTTCGTCTGTGATGAATTTTTTAATTTGTTCAAAATTAAGATTTATCAGTATACACTGATTACCGTCTTTTACACCAGGTACACATCCAACTAAATCCCCGTTATGATTAATCTCTTCCAAGTTTGTAAAAACAATAGATTGGACTAATGATTCCTGATTGATTCTTTCAATTAGCTCATCTGAAAATTTGAATTCGTCATTACTTGTACTTTGTAACCCAACTGAAATTTCAACATCACCTGCTGATTTTATTAGCATTAACCCCTCACCCTGTCCCATTCTTAGCTGATAATTATACACGACAAAGACATTTTCTGAGAATGGTGGATTTGTCAGTTCTTGTGCTATCACAGGTGGTATTATCGCAATCGAAAATATCACAACAAAAATCGAAAAAATTATCTTTAACACAATGTTTGAGAAAAAATTTTGGATTATTAGTTTTACTATAAGCAGTCAACGTTTAAATCCAAATAGAATTTATCAAAAATTGACATCGATTCAAACCGTTGGGGAACAAGCTGGCAGTCAGATGGCTCTGGCTGTCAGCCCCATTTTATTATCTATAATTTAGAAAGTGTGTTCACTTGATTTTTGATATAATCAAAGCCATCTTGCCAGAACTGTGTCTTACTAATATCAAACCCATGCTCTTTGAGTAGTAATTCAGGTTTTTTGGAACCGCCAGCCGCAAGAATGTCAGTGTATATTGGGGCAAAACTTTTTCCTTCCTTTTTGTACGTTTGGAAAAGTGACAGTGAGAGAAGATTTCCAAATGAATATGAGTAGCAGTAGAATGGACTGTGATAAAAATGTGGAATGTAACTCCACTCTATTGCAAAATCATCTGAGATATCAATTGAATTTCCAAATTGTGTTTTGAGATTTTTAAGATATGTATTTGATAATTCATCAACAGTTGTAGAATTTGCAATTTGTTCATGTGCGTCCATCTCAAATATAGTAAAAAATGACTGACGGCAAATTGTTGCATAAAAATCATCAATTTTTTCAGCCAACATAGATTTTTTTTCTTGGTCATTAATTGAATCTGAAATGTTGTCGTACAGTAGGAGTTCCGAGTATGTAGATGCAGTTTCTGCAAGTGGTAATGATGCATCAGAGACCAGAATAGATTTGTCTGATGCAGCAATACTATGGACTGCATGACCTATTTCATGCGCTAAGGTGAATACATCTCGTGATTTTCCTGTATAGTTAATGAGAACAAATGGTGTTATGTATGGCAATGGAGTACTACAAAATGCACCATCACGTTTACCTGGTCTAATGGAGTGGTCTACATGATTTTCATTAAACACACGCGAAGCAAATTCAGATATTTTTGGGCTGAATTTGGAAAGTGAATCTAGAACTAGTTTTACTCCGTTATCATACGAATAATTTTTTTCTTTTTTATTACTTTTTGTTGGCGCATACAGATCATACCTTCTGAGCTTTTTCATCCCTGACATGCTTGCTTTCTTTGAAAAATATTTTTGAAAGACAGGCGCATTTTTTTTACATACATGCAATAATGATTCGACTGTTTTATCATCAATATCATTGCCAACATTTTGAATTGAAATTGGAGATGAGAAATTCCTCATATCGATTCCTTCATTTTTCCAGTTTAGAACAATATTTTGATAAATCTCTCCTACCACACCCTTATTTTTCTGATATTTAGACAGCAATGCCTTGTAAGCAGTTTCTCGTGTCTTTGCGCTTTTACTTCGAACAAGAGTCGTTAATTCCTCTCGCCCCATAGTTTTTTTCTTTCCATTAATCTTAACTGTATAAGTAAACGCGTTTGTAATCTTGTCATATAATTTGACAAGTGCTCTTATCCCAGTAACATCCAGTGTGTTGATTATACGTTCTTCTGGTTCAGTAAGTGAATATTTTGACATTAATCTCTTGTATCTTAGATAATCTGAAAGTTCTCCTGCATTTTTCATGAGACGTTTGGCATTTTTCTCATCAACTTGTTTTTTCCACCATAAATCAAAAAACAACATCTGATTTTCAATTTTTGATCCAAACTGTGAAATTTTTGTTAGAAGTGCAGTTGCCTCGTCTGATTGCGTATCTTCAGAATATTTTAGTGAAGCATATCCAATTATGTGGTTAGATTTCTCACTTATGTCTTCAATATGATGTAGCATTTTAAGAAATTTGGATTCTGATATTGATGGTGTTAATGTCTTTTTTTGCATCTGAAATTGTTTTGCATGTTTTTCAATTTCTTTAATTTTTTTATCAAAAACTTGCCTTGTTGGATTTTTTACTAAATCACTTAAATCCCATTTACCATTATTACCGCTTTTCATTTTAATAGTAATCCTTGTGAACGTAGCACCAGCGCCATGACTTTGTTGGCAGAGCAACCATTACTGGATGACCAGTTTCCTCATGATGTTTGGTTGCATGTCTACCAATTGATGAATCACAGCATCCAACATGACCACATGTAAGACACATTCTAATTGCAACCCATGGAGTTTTTTCTTTTTCACATTCTTCACACCCTTTTGTAATTGGGTTCACATCTTTTGCTTGCTCAAAGTGCTCGCACTCGGTTCCCATACTTTTGCTAATCTTATAGAGTTACTATATCTTTTCACCGTATTCTAACGTCTAAATAACACATTTTCAAATTTATCTTGGATCCGTCGTCTAGCTTGGTTTGGATGCCGCACTCACACTGCGGAGGTCAAGGGTTCAAATCCCTTCGGATCCACTATATTATCTAAAAATTTTTTCTATCTTTTTCCGTCCGTCTTTTCCAATCAAAAAGAAAGCACCCGCACCCAATAATGCAGTTGGAATTGCCACATATAGCAGATCTAGTACTGGGTCTCCGCACATAACAACCATCACAATAACTAGTATTTGAATTCTGCACCTAAATCTTTGAAACCCATGTCATTTTTCGTCAACTTTGTGGCAGTGAATCCCTTCGGTTCCATTACAACATTCTCAAAAATTGAAGTAAAATCAAAATTGATATAACATATAGATTTCATATAATTCGATAATGTCACGTGATAATTTTATACATGAGGCAAATCTGCTTACAGACCAACAAAAAAATGAGGAATGTCTAGATTTATGTGATAAAGCACTTGCTATAGATGATAAAAATGCTGATGCATTACTTCACAAAGGTGCTTGTTTAATTAGATTGAAAAAACCAGAAGATGCTATACCATGTTGTGATAAGATACTAAACGGTCATGCATTTTTTATTAATGATATTGATTTGTCTACTGCCATGACACTTGACAATAAAGGATTTGCATTATCCATGTTAGGAAAGTTTGAAGATGCTTTAGAATATCATGATAAAGCACTTGCTATAGATGATAAAAATGAAAAAACTTTTGTGAATAAAGCACTTGCATTTGGCGGTTTAGGCAAATATGATGAATCATTAAAAAACAGTGAGCATGCAATATCAATCAATCAAAATTATGCTAAGGCGTGGAATAATGCTGGATACGCATTACACAAACTTGGTAAATCTGAAGATGGGCTAGAATATGTAGAAAAGGCATTAGAATTGGATCCTACCGATAAAGACGCATTGGATTCTAAACATGTTATTCTTGAGGCTTTGGGTAGAACTGATTAAGACTATACACCCATCATTGAAAATATTCCGTATGTTAAAATGAACACACCCAATAATATTATGATCTTTGATAATGTTCCAAACTTCATTTATGTTCTCAGGGTATGAGTTAGTTATAAAAAATCTTCTCTTAAATATGGATTCAAAAAACACCTAGTATTGATTGACGTACCATGGAAATGGGTAATAATTGCAGTTGGTATAATATGCCTGGGAACAATTACAAATTATTTATTACCAGAGTTTCTGTTCAATTTTAAATAAGATTCTCAGATGAAACCATTATTCCAGCTAAGCACACGAAAATACGACGAGGAAATAATTCTAGTAAAAAATGCGATGGTACAGCTGGAAGAAAAATGTAATGTAAAGAATGGTTTTGCTCTTAAAGAACCATCAATGATGGCTGGATGGGCATTTTTCAATATTGAACTGAGTACAGAAATGCTTTCTGTGATAGAGACATCTGGCATGATGATTAATGCACAGGGTGTGGGGTTTAGCGAACAGCTGAAAAACTTCCTCGGTCACTATCTTGAGACAAAGGGCAGTAATGTAAGAATTAAAAAAATTGATTATTAGCATATCTCAATGTAATACTTTTTTGTAACCATGTGGTAAAATCAATTAAATGGATTCAGTATGCCCAAAGTGTAAGAAGGATCTAAGATTACATACAAAAAAGGAACTAGTAAAATGCTCCTTAAAATATTGGGTATCTGACTGGAAAAAATAACAAACAAAATAAATAATTACCCAGTAGAACTTGGATTATTAATGTCTGATTCAATTGCATCTGAACTGTTACAAAAGTGGGTTGAAACTATAAAGCAAGGTGACGCAAACGAAGTTACACTTCTTTATGACAAAAGGGGACTTTTGCTAGGTACTTTTTCTCCAAACGAGAGAGTTGGTCATGAGGCAATTTCTGAATATTTTGTGAACCTTCTAAAAAGTTCAGTTTCAGTTGAAATCTTATCAGAGCACCCATACGTTTGGGATACAGTTGCAGTTAATTCTGGTCTTTACAATTTTGTCTTACCGGATAAAACGGTTGAAGCAAGATTCTCGTTTGTGTATGGAAGGAATGGTGAACTTTGGAAAATTATCTCGCATCATTCTTCAGTTTTGCCTAAGGACGATTAGCATGGGTGATGGAATTGGAGGTCCAGTAGTAAGATGTGTTGCTGGCAATGCATTTGAACTGGATGTAACCCATTACAGGAAGGATAATCAGGAACAATACAGCAGAATTGAGAAAATCATCATTGGAAAAATTGACAATCCAGAAAATCCAGAATACCGGGAAACCACACAAGAAGAGCTAGAACAAGCCTTGAAAGGAAAATTTGTTTCATGCAATGTTCAGTACAGAGATGAAAAAACTGACGCATTGGTCTGTAATGTATTTGTACAAAAGCCTCCTGAAGGATTCTAATTATTATTTTACACCCATAAACGTGGTCATGATAAATCCACCTAGGACAGTGATACCTAACATCAAAAGCAACCCAACAATTAGAGTTTTTTTACTATCTAGTGCATTGTCCATACAAATAATCTGCTGTTACACTATTTAGTGAATACTATAGGCATGAATTTCCTACTTTATGAGATCATAAATGACTAATTTGACAATCATTGTTTATCACCATATTAATGATCGCTGAACTTGTGAAATAATACAATGGAATCACTCTACAAAAAACATGAATGGGTTCTGTATCACAAAAAGGAAAAAAATGAAGAACTAGATGAGGACTAGGCAACACTTTATTTCTTGGAATTTTAATAAATTTTGAATTGGTTGAATTAAAACTAGAAGGTTCCGGCGGTTATGTTATTGCAGAATTGTCTGAAGAACTTGCAGCTAAATCAAAATTGGTTCCAAACATCGATAAGTGCTTTCTCGCACCTGTTGGAAAACTTGCAGAAAAAGACATGCACAAGTATTTTTGCAATAAGTGTGAATCTGAGTTTGACGGTCCCCCAAAATATCAGATAGAAGAAGCACCAAATGAACAAATTGCAGATGGGTTAATTCTGGTTGAACGGGGACAATACATCTGTCACCAATGCTCTTCTATAATTGGTGAGTATCGAATGTTTGAGAACAAGCAGTAACAGAAAAGTGGTTTTTTATAATTTCTTAATTGCGGTAGCTAATTCTGTGTCAGCGATTTCATATTCTGATTTCCCTTCTTTATTAATATCCCAAGAAACTACGCCTAATTCTGTCAATCTTCCCATGGTCGCAATTCTACACGCTTCTACAGGCGTCTGTTTTCCTTCATTGTTTTGCTTTAGTTCAATTGTTTTATCAATTATGTCTCTCTGAATCTTGTTAGTGAATTTTTTGTCATTTGATTTTTTGACAAAGTTTTTCAATGTATTCTCAAATTCCATATCAAGTGTATCTGTAATATCTGATGACAATGCATCTTCATATGTTATTATCTCAGTTGCAGTTTTGATTAGTTTTGTCTCTAATGGTCTGTTCGGAATTATTTTTGTCACTAAAAATTCTCGTTCCTCATTTGAAAATGCTGGAAAATTTGTCCCGTTAATAATTGGATTGTCTAATAGATAGAATTTCTTACCAAGATCAGTTAGTGTGATTAGTACATCTTTCTTTTTTGAAAATATCTTAATTATACCAAGTGCCATAAGCGCTCCTTCAAAAGTTGTTTCTCCAGTATCTTGACCTCTTTTTAGTTTTCCAAAATACCGATCCTTGTATCTTTGCTCTGCTAATGCTTGTTTTGCTGTGACTTCATTAATTATGGTGGGTCTTGGCAATCCTGTGGAAATTTTCTCTTCCCTTGTTTTCTTATTTTCTTTTTCATAGACTGTTAGTTTTTTTGAAATTTCTTCTGCAAGTTCATATGCCCTTGCTCTAAAATCATTGAAGTTTATCACTGGTGACTTTTGCTCTCTCATCATATTACCAAGAAGTGTTATTGCAATTTTTACTGGTAAGAGTCTACTATAATGTGTAAAAAGTAATGGCCACCCATCAAACTTAACATCATCATATCCTTCTTTTGATATTTCATTGAAATTTATCTGCTTGATAAAGTCTCTCGTCGAATCTAAATTATTCTGAATGTTTTCAAATTCGTTATCTGATTCAAAAGTTTGTTGTGTTATCTCTGGTTCGTTTGCTGTTTTGCCTGTATCAGGTATTGAGTTTAGAAATTCTTTCCATTCATTACCATACTTTTCAGGATATCCAGGATAGATTTGTTTTAGTACATCAGGTTCCATCATGCTTTGCATGAATGCAAATTGAAGCATTGTTGGCTCCATATCAGTTAATTTGTCTATTACTTTTACTGGGTTTTTTTCCCATGACAGAAATACATCAATTGCCCTAAAGATGAAATCATCAGCATCCCTAAATCTATCTGGGCTGGCTTCCACTAACTGGTTGATCTTTCTCTGATGATCAGGGCTTAATCTAATTATTCTGTTACCCGAAGTCATACGGCTCCAGTCTTTATTGGACACGCTTTATGTGAAAATAACTTGTATTAAAGTTAACATAATCTATTATACCGATCTAAAATAGGGTGTTATGTTTAAAAAATGGACCTTTCACTCACTATACTTATATTCTACCACATAATAGGCTTTATGATGAGAAATACAATGCTTTATGTAGAAAAACAAGAACAGACAACATACACGCTGGATACATGTGTGATAAGAAAAATCCTTGAAAACCCAAATTATCTTAACTGTATTAGCACACATGTAAATTTCTCAGACTCGGAGATAATACTCAGTAAGACTGTTTTGTGGGAAATTAGAAATCAAATACAATCAATTAGCCCTGATCTAACCTTGAAACAAATTCTCACTGAATTACAGGATAAGCTAAACGCCAATGTAAAGATTGTAGCACATTCTAATGATACAATTTTACTTGCAAATGATCTGTTAAGCAAACACAGTCAAAGCCTTCATGAACCAGACAACCAGATTTTAGCATTTTCAATTATTCATAATGCCACACTTCTAAGTTGTGATAGTAAACTAATCAGATGCGCAAAAAGTGAAGGTCATCCATGTGTAAACACACACAATTTAGCAACAACCATTTGGGGGACCATGGCATGAGTGAACTAATACAAAAACCTAGAATTCAACAAGATGAAAATCAGATTTATGATTACGTGTGGTCTGGACTACTTGTAGAAATGGAGGAATTACAGAATTGAAGTACAGAACAAACATGCAGATTATGGCACAGGTACTTGACAAAATGCAAGATGCCGGAAGTCAAGGTTTGATTATTTCTAGATTAACCCAGAAAGCAAATCTTTCTCATGATAGGTTAATTTCACTGACAACCAACTTGATTGGTTCAGGTCTAATTACTAAGATTGAATATGATGGTAGAAATTGCTATGTCATAACTGACAAGGGTATGATGTTTTTGTCAGAATATCAAAAATTCTTTGATTTTGCCAACTCATTTGGTCTAGAATTATAAATTAATTAATACAAACCCTCAGCAACTGTTCTATACGGAATAAGCCATCTTTCATGATTACATTGTGCACATTTGTATAACCATCTTCGTTTCTTTGTCACTATTTTTGGTATGACCACCACTTCATGTTTTGTCTTTGCCATACAGAAATCACATCGCCTTTCTTCGTATTGTTTCTTATCACTACTTTCTCCCAAAAATTTGAACAATTTCTTAAAGTCTGTTTTTAACTCATCAATAAGCTTCTGATTATAAATTGTCGCAGCAGGATGATAAGTTACAAAATACATTCTTCCATCCTTTTCTATGAAATTACCATGATTCTTTGTAATTTCTTTTCCACCTAGCAGTGTGTTGAATGCCGTATTTCCCATAATACATACAACCTTTGGATTAATAATCGAGATTTCCTCATTAATGTAATTTAGGCACGATTTTTCCTCATTTTTTGTGGGAACTCTATTGTCTGGTGGCCTACATTTTACAATATTGGTTATGTAAACATCGTCTCTATCAATTCCAGCATCTGATAGAATTTCATTCAATCTTTTTCCAGCAGAACCTACGAATGGTTCACCTTTTTTGTCTTCATTTCTTCCAGGAGCTTCACCAACTAGAATTATCTCAGCATTTTGATTGCCTTTCCCAGGAACTGCATTTGTTCTAGTTTGGCATAAATCACACTTTTTGCATGCTCTGACTTGTTCTGCAATCACATCCAATTTGCTATTCAATTTATTCTCCATACTTCACATTAGTAATAAATTTCTCAATAATTAATCAATTCATTAGCCAATATCATGTTAAGAATGACATAATAAAACCATCATCAAACTAGTATTATGACTGAGGCCCAAAATTTTGAATCAGAATTAGCAGATGATCAAAAATCTGCCGGTTTGGAATTTTTGAAATTTTTTGACCCAACAACTATGAGTATACATCTAAAAGAAAACCAAAAGCCACTTGGTAAAAAAGGAAAGCCCGGAAATTTTGAGCTTGTGCAAATAGGCAATAAAACACTACAAAGAGATTATCTTGAATTGATAACAACTCAAATTCTTACTGCAGTCGATGATGAGATGCTGGGAAATGTTGAAATCTCAAAACCAGGCGCTCTTGTTATTCAGTATAGGGACTATAGGATTGCTATTACTAGACCACCATTTTCTGAATTATTAGAGATTACAATTGTTCACCCAATCAAACAGATGGAACTTGAAGAATACAACATTTCTGAAAAATTAATGGGTAGATTAACGCAGCAGGCAGAGGGAATTCTCATTTCCGGTCCGCCAGGTTCTGGAAAGAGTACACTTGCTTCTGGATTAGCAAATTTCTATAATCGAAGTGGAAAAATTGTAAAAACTTTTGAATCACCAAGAGACTTGCAAGTCGATCCAGGTGTAACCCAGTATACTAGACTTGATGGAAGCTTTGAAAATTCAGCAGACATTCTTTTACTTGTTAGACCTGATTATACAATATTTGATGAAGTTAGACGGAGAGACGATTTCAGAATTTTCAGTGATTTGAGGCTAACTGGAGTTGGCATGGTTGGCGTTATTCATGCAAATGCACCGCTTGATGCTGTACAGCGATTTATTGGTAAAATAGAGCTTGGAATAATTCCCAGTATTTTAGACACTGTTGTGTTTGTTAAGGATGGAAAAATCAACAAAGTTTATGAGTTGGAATTGAAAGTAAAAGTTCCAAGCGGAATGATAGAGCAGGACTTGGCAAGACCTGTTATTGAAATCTGTGATTTTGAAACCAGCAATCTTGAATATGAGATTTATACATTTGGCGAGGAAAATGTAATAATACCAGTTTCAAAACCACATAAAAAAATTGGAATGGAAAGATTAGCGGAAGAAAAAATTGTTGACAAGTTAAGACGATATGATCCAAACCCGCAGGTAGAGTTTCTAAGTGACTCAAGAATTAAGGTGTATGTTTCCAAAGATTCCATACCTGGAATAATTGGACGTAATGGTAGTAACATTAAGGAATTGGAGGCAATGCTGAATCTACATATTGATGTTGAGGAAATTAGTTCCGATTATACTAGCAGTTCTAGTTTAACCAACGACATACCATTTGATTTTTCTGAATCTCGAACTTCATTACTGTTAGATGTTGGAAAACAATACGCTGGAAACTCTGCTGATATCCATGTTGACGATGAGTATCTTTTTTCCTCACGGATTGGCAGAAAGGGACAAATCAAAATTTTAAAGCGCTCTAACGATGGTAAAAAGTTTACAAGATTCGCACATTCAAAAAGCAGCATTCAGGTTTTCCTTAGAAGTCATTAAAATTATTCACAATTTTTGGGTTAGATTTTAGAAATGTGATAAATTTTCTAAGCTGCCTCATAGTCTTTGGATTTAGATGGTGTTCAATTCCTTCAGCATCCTGATTAGCAATGTCTCTTCCTATCCCAAGAATTTCAAAAAAATCTAACAGTGTGCCATGTTTTTGCCTAATTGTTTCAGCTAACTGCTCACCGGTAGGCGTAAGTGAAATTCCATGATATTTCTCATAATACAAGTATCCATTCGTATCCAATTTTTTGAGCATTTTTGTGACACTTGGAGGGCTGACATTCATGTATCTGGAAATATCTAATGTGGTCGCATATCCTTTCATATCAACTAGTTCGGCAATAACTTCCAGATAATCTTCCATTCTAGTACTTGATTCCAGTTTTTCTGATTCATGCGCAGCTCTAATCGAGTCGAGTCTTTTGGAGCTTAGTTTCTTCATATAGTGTTTTTCAGGTACTTTCTGATATAAATTCCGTGAGTTTGTAACAAATTCTTGACACGAGAGTAATCCAATTTGATCACTGAATTTTAACTAATATTTTTGAGAGACATTAGAAATGTCTGATTTACTCAAAAAACGCATAGAAAAGCTTAGACACATGAGGGAATCTGCAAATAGGCGCTCTAGTCTTTATTCAGACATTTCAAAAATTAATGACAGGGATACTGCAAGGTCATTAGGCGCATTAAACAGAGCATCCGCACCTGGTGGTAAACTACAGAAACTTGGCTTCGTCATGCTCTGGGTTCCAGAGCCTACCGGTGTAACTGTCGCAGTTGGGGCACCAATGATTCTAGCCGGAAGATACTTGGATAAAGTCTACAATGGTGCAACACTCAAGGATATAGGAAGTCATACAAATGAAGCAATGTCCTCAATAAAAAATTTCAAAGGTCATATGAGCTCATCTTAGTTTTTATTTTGTAAAAATTACTATATGCTATGCCAACCAGACTTCAAGTTTTGATTCCAATTGGAATAGCAGCACTGATTGTTGGTGTTGCTGGAGTTGCCACATTACCTGCTGAGGTGAAGTTAGAACAAGTTGAATTTCCACGTGGTACAATTATGGTCGATGATAAAATATTAGAGGTGCAGATAGCTGATACTGAACCTAGGCATGTAAGAGGCTTAATGTTCCAAAACGAATTACCATTTGATCAGGGAATGCTATTTGTTTTTGACAAACCCGGACCAAAATCGATGTGGATGCTAAACATGCAGTTTCCACTTGATATTATTTGGTTTGATGAAGACGGCAATGTCGTCAGCATATCAAAAGACGTTCCTCCTTGCGTGACACCTGTAGAAATTATGGCATGTGAATCTGATGCAGCAACTTCTGGAAATGCCAAATATGCATTGGAAGTCACAGCAGGCTTTGTAGACAAATTCAAAATAGACAAAAATTCAAAACTTGAAATAATTTCAATCTAATGGATATTATGAAAGTTTCAAAAATTTCTGCAGTCACAGTATTTACAAAAAACATGAAGGACTCGTGTATGTTTTATTCTAGCATACCAAAGTTTGAGATATCATATGGTGGACCAGACTCAAACTTTACCACATTCAAAGTAAGTCAGTCACCAGACATGTATCTCAACATAGAATTACAACAGCAAATTACTGAGAAACCAAGTAATGAACATTTCAGAATTATTTTTCACACAGAGGATGTGGATGCATTGTATTATTACTTGAGAAATGATGACAATGTTTCCAGTCTAGGAAAATTTGAAACAAAACCTATGGATGCTGAGTGGGGGGAAAGATTTTTCCAGATGCAAGACCCTGACGGATATCCTATTGTCTTTGCCACACCACTAAGCAAGAATGATTAAGATGTGTAACACCATCTGATTATGACTGATTTTAAAAGAATTGCAATAGAGCAGTTTGAAATGAATATGCAGGTTTTGAAAAGAAAACCTAATGATGCAGTTGCCAGATCATACATGCTTGGCGTAATGATGGCAAAACATCTTACAGATGAGCATGTTGAAATGGCAAAGCGATATGTTATAGAATAAAAAAGGAGGATTACTGTTGTTCGGGAGTAATCTGAAGAGTAGCCTCGTTTACTTTGTTACCAATAAGTGACAAAAATGGCATTGCGTCCCATTTGTACATATAGGTAGAAAGGAATTGCTGTGCAGTGTTATTGTATTTTGCATAGAATTCTTCTGCCTCAGATTGGCTAGCCTCAATAACTGACATTGAAGTCTTGTTATCATCAAATGGACCACTCCAAATCATATTTCCCGAGTTATGCCATTCATCAATAATCATTGATAATGCAGGCATTGCTGTTGCAATCTCTTCTGGTTTTGCATCTTCTTTGAAAACGCTAACAAGAACAAATGGCTCTTTGTTAATTTCTTCCATACAAAAAAATGAAAACCAAATTATTAAAAACCTATGAAGCTTTCAAGTTCATATTCTATAGTATTAGAAAAAATACCGTTAGCAACTTTTCCAGTAGACGATACGACATGTGATTTTTGCCAATGGTTGTCGGTTAGAGATCAAGCATGCGACAATTAGTCACTAACGGTAGAATGAATGGATTTTGCAAATTATTAAAAACAATGTTGAGTTTATTTCCGTGTTCTAATTTCTTGGAATATATTATCAAGTATTGCTGCACTGTATTCTCTTTTTTACACCTATCAATAATTTTCATTCTAAGATTATGGAATGAGTATTTTCCTAAAATAGGGTACAAAAAGAGAACTAATAATGAAGAAAAGCATCTTTGGTATCATTGCACTTACTGCATTAATGCTTGCAATACCAAATGCATATTCTGCAGAACCCGATATGGTAACATATCTTTCAATTTCAGAAATTACTCAAACTAGTATCACTCTTGCTGAGCAAAGTCTAGAAGATGGTGACTTTGACTTTACCAAAAAATATATCGAGTTTGGCTCTAAACAGTTTTCAAATAATTTACAAAAATTAAGAGATGCTGATACATCATTAACTGACGAAGTTCACATATCACTAATTGATCTTCAAACAAAAGAGATTAGCTCTGAAAATAGATCTTCTATCTTATCTGAATTAAATAGAATTAACGAACTTCTTGATAATGTCCCTGAAGATCCTGAGATTACTCCAAATGTTATAGTTGCACATTTGATAATAGTTGATCAGCAGTACGAAAATTTTGAATCTAACAAAGATGAATTTTCTTATTCACTGGCACTAGGATTTATGGAAAGAGCAAATCAAATGTTCTATTCTCAAACTGATTACGGCGAACGTCAAAAAATCGAGATAGAATCATTCTTCAATGACATGTTTGATATGGTACAAAACAGGGATCCATACGCATCAATTGCATCAACTAATGTTTGGGTTCAAAGAGATTTGCTTGGAACTGATGTTATTGGAACTATTGGATTAGATAGCACTAATTTGTACAGTGTAATTCGTGACTTATACACCGATTTAATGATTGAGTTAGATAACGGAGATTACAAAAAAGCAGAGCAAATTGGAATTGAAGCATATCTTGAAAACTTTGAGTATTTGGAACCAGAAATTGAAGTTGCAGACGCTGAATTATTGTATCAATTAGAATGGGATATGCGTGAAGAATTACGTACAATGATTAAAAACCGAGAATCCCCTGACACGATTAAATCATTTTTAGTTGACTCGATAATTCCTAGATTAGACATTGCACAAGGTAAAGTTGCTGAATTGAAAGCATCAGGTGTAGTAATTGCAGATGCACTTGCAATGAAAGAGAAGAAACCAATGGGCTCTGCAACAGAAGGCCAAAAGGGTGAGGTTCGAGATGAGATTGATGTCATTCGCGAACAACTGATGGCTACTGAAATTTTCTATGAACTGGGCGATACACAATCTGCATATACAAGTGCACGAAGTGCGTATCTTGATAGTTATGAATATGTTGAAATTCCATTACGTGCAATTGCACCTGATTTTACTTTAGAAGTGGAATTTCAGTTTGCGACATTAAGAAACCAAATCAATGAAGGTGCCCCAATGGGAGATATTTCCAGTACTGTAATTGCAATTGAAAGAAGCCTTGATGAGTCAGAGCGACTTGTGTCTGGAACCGGAACTCTTGCACCAATGATTGCATTTGTTTCATCTTTTGCCATAATATTTCGAGAAGGTTTAGAGTCTGTCTTAATCTTAGGTGCAATCATAACATATCTTGAAGCATCAAGAAATCATAAATTCAAAAAATACGTACATTATGGAATTGTACTTGCAATAGGTGCTACTGCAGTTACCTGGTTTATTGCATCTTATATTATAGAAATATCAGGTGTCAACAGAGAATTGATTGAGGCTGTAGCGGCGCTGTCTGCTACGGCGGTTTTATTTTATGTCAGTTTCTGGATACTGAATAAGATCGAACATAAAAGATGGATGGAATTTGTAAAGGCCAAAGTGTTCCAGGCATCTACCACTGGTGGTGTTATGGTGTTTGTGATGCTGTCATTTTTCACTGTATATAGGGAAGGATTTGAAACTGTCTTATTCTATCAAGCAATGCTTGGATTTGCTAAATACATGGAATTGTATGTAGGTCTTGGATTTATTGTAGGTCTTATCTCATTATTTGGAATTTACTTTGGATTTAGAAAACTTGGAAAGCGTTTGCCATTACGTGCACTATTTGGTTTAACCATGGGAATTGGTGCATATTTGTCTATTGCATTCTTAGGAAATGCAATCCGAGAATTCCAAGTACTAGATTACATACCATATACCAGTATGCTTGGCACTATTCCAAGACTTGACATCAATGTTGCAACAATGACCGGAATTTATCCAACATTAGAAACAACTGTTGGGCAAATAGTTCTGCTATCAGTTTACCTAATAGCATCACTTTATGTGCTTATTCTAAGACCAAAGAGACAAAAAGCCCTCGCTACGATGAGAAAGTCGAGAGCAGAAGTCAATGAGTGATAGAAGAATTAGAATTGGTATTGATGTTGGTGGGACATTTACAAAAGCAATAGCATTAGATATTGTAACTGGAGAAATCCTCTCTTCATCTACTGTACCAACAACACACACATCTGAACGAGGTGTATCTGCAGGAATTGTTACAGTATTATCCAATTTACTAAAAGAATCAAAAATCAGATTAAACGAAATAGAAATAATTGCACATAGTACTACTCAGGCAATTAATGCATTGCTTGAATCTGACACTGCAAAAGTTGGAATTGTGGCAATGGGTGTAGGCCCTGAAAAAAATGACGTCATAAAACGGACTAATCTGACTGATGCAAAAATTAACTATGAAAATGACATCAAATCATCACATAGATTTCTTGATACATCTCATCTGATCACTGATTCAGAAGTTTCTACTGCAATTAAGGAGCTAAAAGATGAAGGTGCCAAAGTAATTGTAGCAACTGAGGCATTTGGCGTAGATGATCCATCAAATGAGGAATTTGTCATGGAGCATGCAACAAAACAGGAAATTCCTTCTACTGCATCACATGAGATTTCTGGAATTTATGGCTTGGAAATTAGAACACTAACTGCAGCAATCAATGCTAGTGTTTTGCCAAAAACTGTACAGGTAGGAAATTTTGTGGAGGAGGCAATCCGTGAAACTGGAGTAACTGCCCCATTAATGATCATGAAAGGAGACGGCGGTGTAACAAGCATGGATACATTCCGTTCTAAACCAATTCTTACAGTGTTATCTGGACCTGCTGCAAGTGTAGCTGGTGCATTATTGTATCTCAAAGTAACAAATGGAATATTTGTTGAAGTTGGAGGAACAAGCACCAATATCTGTATTATAAAAAATGGCAAACCTGAAATTCGCTATGTAACAATCAAAAACCATCCTACATGCATTCGCTCCATGGATGTACGCGTTCTAGGTGTAGCTGGAGGAAGCATGGTAAAACTTGAATCTAATACGATTTCACGGGTTGGACCGCGCAGCGCACACATTGCAGGAATGAAATATTCATGTTATGCAGATGTAGATGAATTATCCACTGGAGAAATAATTTCTGTTAGGCCAAAAGAATCTGATGTTGATGAGTATGTTGCAATAAAATGTAAAAATGAAACTTATGCTATAACAAACACATGTGCAGCAAATGCACTAGGAATGATAGAGAAGGATGACTATTCTTACTCTAACCCCGAATCTGCAAAACTTGCATTAAACATACTAGGAAAAAAAATCGGTGTTGCAGGAGCACAAGCCGCATTATCTATTCTACAAACTGCATCATTTGATATCACTAAAGAAATTACTAGAATCATCAAAGAATTCAAACTTGAATCATCCAAAGTAAAACTCATTGGTGGAGGCGGTGGTGCATCTGTGTTAGTTCCATTTGTTGCAAAACAACTCAATCTTGATTATCAGAAAGCCGACTATGCAGAAGTAATTTCTTCAATCGGTGTTGCCTCCTCTATGATGCAAGAACAACTTGAAGAAACTGTCGTAAATCCAAATCCAGAACAGATATCAAAACTGCATAAAAAAATTCACGGCATAATGATTGAAAAAGGGTCCACCCCGGAATCCATTTCTGTAGACAGCGTTTACATTCCCGAAAAATCACTCTTACGAGTAACTGCCTTTGGAAATGTTGAATTGGATAATCGTCTGACTGCAAAAAACATCTTCTCAAAAGATGAAGCAATGGCACGCGCAATAGAAATCTCTGATATTCCACAAGACAAAATTAATTTTGCATTTGAAACTGATCATTATTTTGTATTTTCTGGAAACATTACCACAAAAAAACTAATGATGAAAAAAAATAAGCAGTCTGTGATTGTAATTGACAAATATGGGCGGGAAAAATTAAGTTTCAGTAATGCAAAAATCATTGATGGGGACGTTCAACATATCATCTCTGAATTAGATAATT
>JAKUOP010000011.1 GCA_022450565.1 Candidatus Nitrosopelagicus sp.
TAGCTTTAGCTTTTCTTGTCTTTGCTTTTCTTGTCTTTGGTTTAGCTTTAGCTTTTCTTGTCTTTGGTTTAGCTTTAGCTTTTCTTGTCTTTGCTTTTCTTGTCTTTGGTTTAGCTTTAGCTTTTCTTGTCTTTGCTTTTCTTGTCTTTGGTTTAGCTTTAGCTTTCTTTTTCATAATTTCAGATAGCTCGGATGAAATTTTTACAAGTCTATTTTTAGTAGAATCCTCACGAGATTTACTAGAATTAAATTTTTTTGCCGTTGTTTCTACTTTATTCTTACTTACCTTAACCAGTTTAATCAGTGTTGGTTTTGAATTCAGATTTTTCTTGATTTTACTAGAAATTTTTGATTTTGATTTGTTATACTCGCCAATTGATTCCTGCAATTTTTTCTCCATTGATTTTCGTTGTTTTATTTCATTTTTGATATCATCAATAACACTTTGAATTACACTCAATCTTGATGCAATAGAATTTTTTTCTTCTTCAGTGTTGGCAAATTCTGATTCACCCTCTAACTGTTCCTTATTCTGTGTCTCTAATCCTAATTTCTCAATAGCGGCCTTTTTCAGTCTTTGAACACTTTCTATCTGGGCCATTTTCTGATTAAGAACTTGACCTAAATCTTCAGCCTGCTCCCTTGAAGAATTAACTCTTTTCTCTAATGAGGTTAAAGAAGATGAAAATTTCCTGGATGCTGCTTTTGCCTTCTTAAATTCCCTTTCACTTGAACGTCTAATTTTACCTAATTCTAATTTCTGCTTTGTAAGTTTTTTTGCAGTTGATACTAGTGTTGCCATAAAAAATTTATTTTTTTTGCATCCTTAAATTTATGTAAATGTTAGGTTTTGACTTTCATGTAAAGAATTTTAACGCAATTTATGAATTTTAAAAAAAATATTAGTTAGGCATATTCAATGAATGATATGGATTTCCATCCATCTCAAATTCCAATTGCAAAGATATTTCATTTGAAAGATGAAAGAGATGCGTCTGAAGCTGCTCAAGAAATGGTTAAGATCGGATTCTTTTCAGATGATAAGGGTTTCAAAGTTCTAATGCCAAAAAATGACACAAAGATCGCTAAACGAATTGGATATACTGTAACAACTGGTGTAACTTTTGAATTACGGAAAACAGATCAGGATAGAAATATTAGATATTGGACTTACCATGAAGATAAAGAAAACTATGCAATAGTTTTTGTAAGTCTAAATGTCTTAGAAAATTTAGGGTTTAACTGATCTAAATATTTGATCTAGTTTCAGCTTATTAGAAACAATTCCTGCTAGAAATATTCCCAAAATTGTACCACCTATTACATCAAGTGGATAATGCTGAAGGACGTAGACTCTACTAAATGAAATCAATATGGGATATAACCAAATTAGATGTACCCATCTTGGGAATCTATCAGAAAGGACATAGGTTAGAACGAATGCAAACATTGCAGCCCTAGCTGCGTGTCCAGATGGAAATCCAGCAGTCCAACTTTTGCCATCACAGAATAATGAAAAACTATCAGGTTCTATACTAATAGGAAATTCAGTACCCTCCCAGGTAAGAAAAGGTCTGTCTCTATCAACACCACATTTTATGTATCCAGTGAGAATTGTAGAAATTACTATTAGAATTAAAAGTGTCATACCAATTCTCCGAGTTCTTCGAATTATTAGTAATACAATACTAAATGGAAGCATTACAAAGACATTACCTGATTCAGTGATAAGCCAAATTCCCATATCAACACCAGCGTTTCCAGAAGAATCTTGAACCAATTCCATAAAGTTTTTCTCAGACTCGAAGGTAGCTTCTGATAATGCAATTATTGTGCATATAAGAAATGCAGCAAGTAATAGAAAAAATGGTCTGGAACGAATGCCAAATAACATATTTTGCAATTTAGTATCTAAATTAATTATAACCTCTCTTATATTATATGAACTGCCAAATCAAAAAGTAACAATACAAATTAAAATTTGATCGGATAAAGGAATTTTAACTAGATAGAAAGACAAAAACTGTGAAGATTAGAACATTAGATGATTTTGATGTAAAAGGAAAAACGGTTCTACTAAGAGTTGACATGAATGTTCCAATAGATCCTGACACTAAACAAATTACAGGTAATAAAAGAATTGAAGAAGTTGCTATTACAACTAAAGCACTTGATGGTGCCAAGATTGTAATTATATCACATCAAGGTAGAGTTGGCAGAGATGATTTTGTTGGAATGGAAAATCATGCAAAGGAATTAGAAAAATTTTGTGGTAAAAAAGTAAAGTATGTTTCTGATGTAATAGGAACTCATGCACAAAATGAAATTAAAAATATGAATGATAATGAGATTATTTTGTTAGATAATCTACGATTATGTGCAGAAGAAAATTACGAGTTTTCGTTGGAAGAAAGTGCAAAAACATTAATGGTTCAGCGATTAAAAGACCTATTTGATTTATTTGTGCTTGATTCATTTCCTAGTGCACATAGAACACATCCATCATTAGTTGGATTTGCACAAGTTCTACCAACATGTGCAGGTAAATTAGTTGAAAGAGAAGTAAAACAACTAGAGAATATTCTAACTGTTGCTAAATCACCATTTGTAATAATTTTGGGTGGATCGAAAGTTGATGATAGATTAAATGCACTCAAAATGATGATAAAAAAGGAAAGAGCAGATAACGTTTTACTAACTGGATTGATAGGAAACGTATTTCTTCGTGCACAAGGAAGAATCAAATTTCCATTAAATATAAAAAATGAGGATGAATTAGTTTCAGAGGCTCATACACTAATTGGTGAATATCCAGACGTCTTTTCAACTCCTGTTGATATTGCAGTAAACAAATATGGGGAAAGATCAGAGATTGATGTACGTGATCTAAACAAAGATGATCAGATTTTTGATATTGGTCAAAAAACATTAGATTATTATTCAAAAATGATTAATGGTGCTGGAACAATATTCATTAGTGGTCCTGCTGGTTTTTTTGAGAAAGAAAATTTTCATTTTGGAACAAAATCTCTACTAGAATCAGTAGCGAATTCAATGGCAACTTCAATTGTAAGTGGCGGGCACCTAACATTTGCACTAAAAAAATATGATTTATCTGAAAAGGTCAATCATATTAGTACTGCGGGAGGCGCATTAGTTAGATATCTAACAGGTCAAAAGCTGCCTATGATAAAGTGTCTTGAAGATGCTGCAAACGGTAATAATTCTAAAGTGTAGCACCACATTCAGTATTAGGACATACTCGTGATTCATCATCACCCAAAAATACATCACTGTTACAGGAATTACAAGTGAATTTCTTCATACTATCATAAAGTTTGAACCACTTTGTTGTAAAATTCTGTGCAATGCATCGAACTAATCCATCAGCTTCAATTTTTTTAAATTGAGTTTCTAGATCATCAATTGTAATTGATTGATCAAAGTTCTGGTCTTTTCTTAATAATTCAAGTATCTGATCGTTGTTAAATCTGACATCAATATTGTTAAAATTATCAAATATAATTTTCCGAATCTGTGTTAAAATCAAATTTTGACTACTCAATATAGATTTGCAGCCTCTTCTTTCAAGTTTCCAGCAGATTCAACATCATTCATTTTCTCTGCAAAATAAGAGTAGATTCCATATTTAAGAGCCTTTAGTGACAATAAAGCACATTTTATCCTTACAGGGCTTGTCTTAATCAAATGTTCAAGACCTAATTCTGAAAGTAGTTCGTCTTTTTCAAATTTCTTTACATCTTCAAGACTTTTTCCTTTTATCATTTCAGTGAGAACAGACGAACATGCCATACAAATAGCACAGCCTTTTCCGTCAAATTTTACATCCGATATTTTCTTGTCATCAATATTGAGATAGAGATCTATACTATCACCGCATAAAGGATTGCTATCATGCCTTGTGATATGGGCATCTTCAATCTTGCCATAATTGGATGGATTTCTAGAATATTCTATGATCATCTCAGTGTAGATTGGGTCTCCACTCATAATTTGAACACCTCTGCAACTTGCTCAAGGGAGTCAATTAAAGTGTCAACTTCTTCCTTTGTAGTATAAATATAGAAACTGGCACGATTAGTAGCGGCAACATTTAGTTTTTCCATCAAAACTTGTGCACAGTGATGACCAGAGCGAATTGCAACACCATTTTTATCAATAATTGTTGCAACGTCGTGTGGATGAACATCATTAAAGTTGAAAGATATCACACCACTAGCCTTCTGAGGATCTTTTGGACCATATATTGTTAAACCCTTAACTTTTGACATTTTTTCTAATGCATATTTGGTCAACTCAGTTTCATGACTTCTAACATTATCCATACCTATTTTTGTAAGATAATCAATTGCCGCTGCAAAACAAATTACATCTGCAACATTAGGTGTACCTGCTTCAAACTTGTATGGAAGATCATTCCAAGTAGTTTCATGCTTGTGAACTTCTCTTATCATATCTCCTCCACCTTGAAATGGTCTCATATTTTCTAGTAGTTCCTTACGTGCCCATAAAACACCAACACCGGTTGGGCCTAACATCTTGTGAGCTGAGAAAGCATAGAAATCACATCCAAGACTAGCAATATCTACTTTCATGTGTGGTACTGCTTGAGCACCATCAACTAGAACTTTTGCTCCAACATTTTTGCATTTCTTTATTACATTATGAATATCAGTTATTGTTCCAAGAACATTTGAAACATGGCTAATAGCAACAAGTTTGACCTTACCTGTTGACAAGTATTCGTCTAGTTGCTCTAGAATTAATTCACCATCATCATCAATATCGATGTATTTCAGTTCTGCACCTGTTTCCTGTGTAAGTAACTGCCATGGAACTATGTTTGAATGATGCTCATATTCTGTTGTAACCACTATGTCACCTTTTTGGACATTATCCCTTCCCCATGAATATGCAACTAAATTGATAGCCTCTGTTGTACCTTTAACAAAAACAATCTCTTCACGATTTTGAATGTTAAGAAACTTGGCAATTTTATCTCTGGTAACCTCAAATGCCTCAGTTGATTCTTCAGCAAGTGCATGAACAGCTCTATGTATGTTGGAATTATGATTCTGATAGTAATCAGTAATTGCATCAATTACCTGATTGGGTTTTTGTGTAGTTGCTGCATTATCAAGATAAACCAATTTTTTATCATCACGCACACGTCTGTTAAGAACTGGAAAATCATTTCTTATTTCTTCTAAGGAGTAGGTATTTGCTTGCATATTAATCACCTATACTTGTAATGCTGTTCAATTTCTGCATGTTCGTTATATCTTGTTTCTTCTACTTCGACTAATGCCTTTAATTGTTCATCATTGTTGATTGATAGTTCTTTACCTTCCCATTTTGATTCTATGAGGTAAGCAATCCATGCACGTACCTGATATGACATTGAACGTGATAGTGGTTCCAAGAAGCCTTCAACAATTATTCTTTCAGCTTCTGCTCTACTCAAACAGCGTGAGCCTAGATAGAAGATTTGTTCTTCGTCAATTTGTGCAACTGATGCAGAATGAGTTGCTTTAACATCATTTGTTAAAATTTCAAGTCCTGGTATTGCATCAGATTTTGCACCTTTATCTAATAATATTGAACGACCTGACAAAAATGAGTTAGAATGTGCTGCATTTTCATTTATTCTAATCATTCCCTTGAATAGAGATTTTGACTTGTCTTTTAGAATTGATTTCTCAACAACTTTTCCTTCCGTTGATTCTTTATTATGATTAACAATTGTGTTAAGATCAAATGATTGCTCTTTATTTCCAAAAATAACTTCAGAGTCATTTGCCATTGCTCCAGTTCCGTTTAGATGATAATCAATTCTATATCTAGACAGCATTGCGCCAAATAATCCAAGATACCAATTAATCTTTGAATCTTGTGCTAATTGTGAATTTCTGGTGGAGAAGTTAATTGAGGATTGATCCATCATTTGAAGTGTAGTCACATCAAGATTGCTATTTGCACCGATACTTGTATTCATTAATTCAAGATACGCTTGTTGCTCATTTTTAGGTGAGTATAGTTCTTGGACAATGTTTGCCTTCGCATTATCTTCAACAAATATAATATTTCTACTAATAGTAGATATTCCATCTTCAGAAAGGCATGAAAACAGGTGAATTGGTTCATCGATAATCTGATTTTTTGGTATGTAGACAAAAATACCTGAATTAAAGGCAGCATTGTTTAAAGCAGTATACTTGTCTTCATTTGAGTTGGATGATTTGATTGCTTTTTCAATTATGTCATGGTTTTGTTTTAGTGCATCATCGATTGATGCGATGATAACTCCTTTAGACTTTAACTCTTCAGAAAGATTAGCGGATAATATGTTAGAACCAATTTGAATAATTCCATTCTCAGTTTTTAATTCTTCAACACGTTTTGAAAGAAAATCAGGTATTTTTGAATCAGAGTTAATGGATAATGCAATTTTTTTAGGATTCATACGCTTTGCATCAGTATATTTATTGTACAAAGGAGAAACTTCGACTGGTAATTCTTCATAGATGCTAAGTGAACTTTTTCTATATTCTTTTAGCCAATCTGGCTCATTTTTTGATGAAGAGATTTCATCTATTAGTGAACTTTTAAGTGCTGATAATGCTATTTGTTCCATAATTTATCAAGTAGTAAGATTTCTAACCGACTGAATTATCCATTTCTAGTTTGATAAGTCTATTCAGTTCCACGGCATATTCCATTGGAAGCTCTTTTGTAAATGGCTCCATGAATCCATTAACAATCAATGTTAATGCTTCCTCTTCAGAGAATCCACGAGTCATTAGATAGAAGATTTGTTCATCACCTATTTTTCCAACAGTTGCTTCATGAGTGATTGTTGCATCTTCTTGGTTAATTTTCATATATGGGTATGTGTCTGTTTTTGATGTATCATCTAATAGTAATGCATCACATCTTACAGTTGATTTGACATTTGTTGCACCCTTTGCTACATTTAGTAAACCTCTGTATGTTGAGCGACCGTCTGCACGACTAACAGATTTTGATGTAATTTTTGATGTTGTGTCAGGTGCTAGATGAACCATTTTTGCACCTGTGTCCTGATGCTGACCTTTTCCTGCAAATGCAATGGAAAGTGTTTCACCATAAGCTTTTGGTCCCATTAAGTAAATTCCAGGGTATTTCATTGTAATTTTGCTTCCAATGTTACCATCAATCCATTCAACTGTTGCACCCTCATATGCATAAGCACGTTTTGTAACTAGATTGTAAACATCATTACTCCAATTTTGTATTGTAGTATATCGTAACTTTGCGTCTTTATGTGCAACTAATTCTACAACTGCAGAGTGCAATGATTCTGAAGAATATACTGGTGCAGTACAACCCTCAATGTAATGAACTTCGGAACCTTCATCTGCGATAATTAAGGTTCTTTCAAATTGACCAATATTTTCAGCATTAATTCTAAAATATGCCTGTAATGGCATGTCTACTTTTACTCCTGGTGGAATATAGATAAATGAACCACCACTCCATACTGCGCTGTTAAGTGCTGCAAATTTATTATCTTCTGGAGGAATCATTTTTCCAAAATATTTTTTGAAAATTTCAGGCTGTTCTTTTAGAGCAGTGTCTGTATCTAAAAATAGAACTCCTTGTTTTGCTAAATCTTCTCGTAAATTATGATAAACTACTTCTGATTCATATTGTGCGCCTACACCTGCTAAGAATTTTTTCTCAGCCTCGGGAATACCAAGCTTATCAAATGTGTTTTTGACATCCTCAGGAACATCATCCCAATTTTTTTCTGTTTTTTCTGAAGCCTTTGCATAATAGTAAATATTTTGAAAATCAATATGACTTAGATCAGCCCCCCATGTTGGCATTGGTTTTTTCATAAATGCTTCATAAGAACGAAGCCTAAAATCAAGCATCCATTGTGGCTCGTCTTTCATTTTACTTATTCCAATTACAGTATCCTTTGATAGGCCCTTCTTACTCAAGTGAACATACATTTCAGTTGAATCTTTGAAATCATACTTTGAATAATCCATGTCAAGATTTTCAGTTGCCATGCGATAATTACAACACTGTTATTATAAAAATGCCAGTAAAATTAGGTTCTACTAAATAGCTTAAGCTAATGAAAATTCTTCCATAACTGCATCAACTGAGCCCTTCACTGTATGAACATCAGCGATAATATTTGTGACATTAGATTTTTTCAATTCATCAGCAGTGAAAGGACCAATTGCGATCACTTTGGTGTTACCCAACAATTGGATCAATTGCTGTTGAGCATAATCATTAATCATAATTTCAAAGAATGCCCTTACTGATGATGCACTAGTAAATATTATGCTATCAATTTTATTCTGAGAAAATAGTTCTCTAAAGTTATTCCATTCAGTTGGATCTCGGAAAGCACAAACATCATAAAGATAAAGTTCGACAACGTTAATTCCAATTTTCTCTAATAAATCCTTCAAAAATGGAGTTGATGCACCGCTTCTTGGAATAATAGCTTTTTTTCCAACTGCATTAAGTTTAGTGAATACTTCACCTATGCCTACAGATGAATATCGTTCAGGCATATATGCAACTTTGATATTTTCCTGTTCTAACGCATCTTTGGTTTTTGGACCAACCGCTAAAACAATTGTGTTGGCAATAGCTAGTTGAAGTTCTTCAAATTTTGAAATTTTTTTTGCAGTATCAATTAACAAAGTAACAGCTTTTGAACTCATAAATACAGAATAATCTGGTTTCTCACTTTCTAATGATTTCAGAAATTCATCAACAATTTTCTCCCCCTTACTGACTAATTCGATAGTAGGAAGTGTAATTGGATTTGCATTTTGTTCTGAAACAAGTTCTACAAACTCTTCTGCATCCTCTTTTGAACGAGTAATTGCAATAGTTTTTCCATCAATCATTTTTTCCACCCAATTGTATCTGAAAGATCAACTACACGACCTATTATAATATTAGTTGGAGGTTTAATGTTATTTTTTTTAATTTTGGTGGAAATATTAGAAACAGTTCCCTTGATCATTCTTTGTTTTGGTGTGGTACCATTTTGAATCACTGCAACTGGCATGGATTTATCCATACCACCCTCGATTAATTTTTTTGTGATTATTCCAATTCTTGAAAGACCCATCATAATCACAATTGTATCTACAGATTTTGCTAGTTTCTTCCATTTAACAGTCTCACTTTTCTTTTCTGGATCCTCATGACCTGTTACAAATACCACGGATGATGCAAACTGCCTGTGGGTTAATGGTATACCTGCATATGTTGCAGAGCCTATTCCAGAAGTAATTCCAGGAATTATCTCATACTTGATATTATATGATTTTAGAAGCTCTGCTTCTTCGCCACCACGACCAAAAATTATTGGGTCACCACCTTTTAATCTAACAACAGTTTTTTTTAGTTTTGCAAATTTTACCATTAGTTCGTTAGTATTATCTTGATGTGTTGTATCATCACCGACAGCCCTTCCTACATAGATAGACTCAGCACGTTTGGGAATCATGTTGAGAATTTTCTTACTAACTAATCTATCATATAGAACTACATCAGCTTTTTTGATTACCTCAATTGCTCTTAGTGTAATTAGATTAGGATCTCCTGGTCCTGCTCCAACTAGATAGACTTTACCTGTCATTGCTTATTCCACTCTTCCAACTCTTCTCTCCAATTAGAAGCAATCTCTTTAACGCCTCTGTCTCTCAATTCATCACCCAGTAATCTACCCAATACATGTGGTTCTTCAATACTTCCAGTTTTTTCTAGAATAATTGATTTTTTCCCATCCATGGAATATACTGCAACCTTTAATGTTAATGAATTTGCATCAGACGTTGCAATTGCACCTACAGGAAATCTACATCCAGAATCAACCGAATTTGATAATGCACGTTCTGCTTCAATTTCCATTCTAGATCTATAATCTTCAATTTTTTTTAACATTTGTAGTGTACTAGAATTATCTTTTCTCGATACAATTGCAAGTGCGCCTTGACCTGGAGATGGTACAAAATCATTCGTTGGCAATTTTGAAATCTTGATGTCAGTTCCAAGTCTTGTAATTCCCGCCTGTGCCAAAACAATTCCGTCAAATTTCCCTTCTTCAACCTTCTTGATTCGTGTTTCAATATTACCTCTAACAGGTTTTACAATCACATCTGGCCGTTTACGAGTTACTTGTACTGCACGCCTTAAACTACTACTGCCTATTACAGAACCAGATGGAATTTCTTCAATATCAAATCCATCTCTAGTTATTAGTACATCATTTACTGCTTCACGTTTTGGAATACAAGAGATTATCAGATTTGGATCTAGTTGTGATGGTACATCTTTTAGACTGTGAACAGCAAAATCAACTTCCTTTTCAAACACTGCCCTGTCTATCTCTTTTTCAAATATGCCTTTTTGTTCCATTGCAAATAGGGGTCTTGTGTCAGTATCACCTTTGGTGGTAATTGGTTTAATATCAAATGATAAAGATGAGTCTGTCTTTTGTAATTCAGAAATAACCCAATCTGTTTGTGCTATTGATAACTTGCTTCCACGAGCCCCTACTGTAAAATTCAATTTTTCACCTGTTTTAGCGATAATCCATAAGCACCTAATGTTTTAGTTATGTCAGCATCTGTATGTGCATCTGATAGAAAAACAGTCTCATACTGTGATGGCGCAATAAAAATTCCATTTTTTAGAAGATTTGAAAAAAGTTTCTGGAATTTTTTTGTATTTGATTTTTTTGCTGTTTTATAATCTATAACCTTTTGATTTGTAAAGAAAATTTGGAACATCGATGATATTGAGTTTATTGTGTGTGGTATGTGATAATCAGTAGCCAAATCATCAATCTCATCAACCATAATTTTACAATAACGTTCAAGTTTTGGATATAATCTATTTTTGATTTTATTGATTGTTTTGATAGAACTTATTGCAGCAGTAACTGAGATTGGATTTCCTGCAAATGTACTTGCCTGATAGACTTTACCATCTGGTGATAATTTATTCATAATTTCTTTTTTACCGCCTACTGCTGCAATTGTAAACCCATTACCTAATGCCTTGCCTAGTGTAGTAATATCAGGTTGAATATGAAAGAATTTCTGTGCTCCACCCTCAGAAATTCTAAATCCATTTACCACTTCATCAAAAATTAATGGAACGTCATACTGCTTTGTGATTTTTCTTACATCAGAAAGAAAATTCTTTTCTGGTAATACAAGACCCATGTTTGCAAGAACAGGCTCTATAATAAGACCTGCAACATCTTTATTTTTTGTTAAAGTTTTTTCTAATTCGTTGATATCGTTATATGGCACAACAAGTGTATTTTTTGAGACTTCATCTAATCCTCCATCTGATATTGATATACCGTTGTGTGCAGAACCTGAACCAGCCTTTACTAGAACGGTATCATATGCACCGTGATAACAGCCCTCAAATTTTATTATCTTTTTCTTCTTTGTAAAGCCCCTAGCAAGTCTAATTGCAGTCATAGTTGCTTCTGCTCCTGTATTTACGGTTCTAACTTTTTTAATTGATGGAAAATTTTTGATGATGAGTTTGGATAATTCAATTTCTAATGCAGTTGGTGTTGTGTATAATGTACCTTTTTTTAATTGTGAAGATACAGTGGAAATAATTTCCTTTCTGGTATGACCTAATAGTAGAGCACCATAACCGTTACAAAAATCTGTATACCTGTTCCCATCCTCATCCCATAATGAACTTCCTTCTGAGCGTTTTACAAAAAATGGATAAGGTTCAATATATCTTACAGGGCTGTTTACGCCTGATGGAATCACCTTCTTTGCATCTGAAAATAATTTCCTAGATTTTGCCAATACGCCTAATTTGTTTACAGGTATTATATTCTAAACTTACTCTGTTGTCTCACAATTCAAGACTAAATCAGTATTTAGTTCATTAACGGTCTTGTACAAATCAAGATCATCTCCGCCATTAACAATATCAAGCCCAAGTCCACCTTTCAAAACATCCTCACCAGATTGACCTTTGATTATGTCACTGCCTGAACCACCAGAAATATTGTCATTTCCTTCATCTCCAAATATTATATCATCGCCATCACCGGCTAAAATGCAATCATTCCCTTTGTCACCAGAAATAATATCGTCACCAGAAAATGAAAATATCAAATCAGGTAAATTGGTGCCAATTAGAATATCATCATCCGGAGTTCCTAAAATCTGATTATAGTAAGATTCTGATTTACCACATGCTTGAACAGAAATATTTTGAATTAATGAAGATGTATTTCCTGATGTGTCAGTAACTGTCCATGTCACTGTTGTTTCGCCAAGTGGGAAGAACTCAGGAGCATTGTTAGACACAATAGGACTAACATCCACAATATCAGTTGCTATAGCAGTTCCAATTTCTAATATATTTTCTAATGATGTTGCATCTAATATGATATCATCTGGAACTTCCAAAACAGGTGCGGTTTCATCAACAATAGTAATTTTTTGTGTAATACTAGATGAATTTCCTGATTCATCAGTGGCTATCCATGTCACTGTTGTTTCTCCAAGTGGGAATAAATTGTTTGTATTATTATCTAATCTAACATCACTAACTGAATCTAAAACTTGTGGAGGCAACAATTCAATCTGTGTGTCAGTTGCTGATGTAGCATCAGTAACAATATCAACTGGTTGTGAAATTATTGGTGCAGTTGTATCAATAATATTTACTAATTGAGTAGCATTAGCAGAGTTTCCTGATGTGTCAGTAACTGTCCATGTTACTACTGTTTCACCAAGTGGGAAGAACTCAGGAGCATCGTTAGATACATTTCCTATTGATACAGAATCAAATGTTTCTGGAATTCCTATATTCACAATATTTCTGTCAAATGATTCTGCTTCAGTTGCAATATCTGATGGTGATGCTATAACAGGTAAAATAGTATCAGAAACTGTAATTTTTTGTGTAATACTAGATGAATTTCCTGATTCGTCAGTGGCTATCCATGTCACTGTTGTTTCTCCAAGTGGGAAGAACTCAGGAGCATTGTTAGTGATTGATGAAATACCTACCAGATCATATGTTGATGGCACATCAAGTTCTACAGAATTAGAGTTTGCATTCTGTGCCTCAGATGTGATGTTTGATGGAATTATAAATTCAGGGCTGGTTGTATCAACAATACTTACCAATTGTTCTGCACTTGTAGTATTTCCTGATGTGTCAGTAACTGTCCATGTCACTGCTGTTTCACCAAGTGGGAAGAACTCAGGAGCATCATTCACAAGTGATGCGATCTCTACATGATCATAAACACGTGGATTTTCTAATTCAATAGTATTTTCAGAATTGTGTTTTGCTTCAGTAATTATAGCCCTAGGTGGAAAAATATCAGGATTTGTTGTATCTACAACTGTAATTATTTGTGATCCGTCTGTGGAATTATTGTAATTATCAACTACTATCCATGTCACTGTTGTTTCACCAAGTGGGAAGAATTCAGGAGCATTGTTAGTGATTGATGAAATACCAGAAATATCTTCATAAAGTAAATCACCTAGATTATCTACACTAGTATTAACACCTGTGGCCTCAAATACTATATCATCAGGAATAGTAATAGTTGGTTGTGTCGTATCAACTACGGTAATAATTTGGGTTTGAGTAATAGCATTTCCTGATTCATCAGTGACAGTCCATGTGACTGTTGTTTCGCCAAAGGAAAAATTAGATGGTGCATCATTCATAATATTGACTTCTTGTATGTCATAGATTTCAGGGAAACCAAGTGTTACACCTACACCGTCAGATGTTACTGCTTCCAGAACTATATCATTAATTGTAATAATTGGTGCTGTAGTATCAACAACACTTACCAATTGTTCTGCACTTGTAGTATTTCCTGATGTGTCAGTAACTGTCCATGTCACTGTTGTTTCGCCAAGTGGGAAGAACTCAGGAGCATCATTAGTTAATTCGTCGATAGCAATATTGTCAAATGCTGTTGGTTCAAACAAAATGACTTGATTTTCAGTAAGGTTTGTTGCTTCAAATACTATATCCTCTGGCTGCGTTATTGTTGGATTATGTGTATCCTTTAATTGAATAATTTGTTCCATTGTAGAAACATTACCCATAACGTCTGTTACAGTCCAAGTCACTACAGTTTCACCAAGTGAAAATGTTTCAGGTGCATTATTTTCAATTGATATTATACCAACAGCATCAGAAACACTTGGTTGATTAAGTTCAATTGTGTTCTGATTGAATGATCTGGCTTCTCCCATGATTCTTGGTAATGGTGATATTTCAGGTGGGGTTGTGTCCTGAACAGTAATAATTTGTGATGCTATTGCCATATTTCCTGAACCGTCAATTGCAGTCCAAATTATTGTAGATATTCCAAGTGGAAACTTTTCAGGTGCATTATTTGATAATGATAGGATGCCACTTTCATCATCAGCTGTAGCATGACCAATTTTTACACTGGTTAATCCACCAGATGCTTCAGCTATAACATTATCAGGCACAGAAATTACTGGTTTGACAAAATCATTTGGAATAGAAACGGGTGGTGGTAGTATCAATTCTGGCTCAACTGTAACTTCTGGCTCAACTGTAACTTCTGGCTCAACTGTAACTTCTGGCTCAACTGTAACTTCTGGCTGATTAGGTATTGTAGATATTGCAAGTGGTGTTTCAAATTTTTGAATTCTGTGTGAGTTAGTATCTACTGCAAATAGATAACCATTGTTTGAAATTAAAACATCTTTTGGAAGATTAAATTCGCCATTACCAGTTCCGTATTGACCCCACTGTGAAAGGGTTAAACCTTCTGAATCAATGTGCACAATTCTATAATTTGCAGAATCTATTGTATACAAATTACCATTTTTATCAATGTCTACACCTGAAGCAGCAATTGGAAACCCACCATATCTTCCATCAAAAGTTTTTAATAATTCATAATCAGGACTATACTTTACAATTTTTTTTAATCTATCATCGGCAACAAAGATATTTCCAGTTGAGTCAACAGCGAGGTCTACAGGACTTCGAAAACTTGAATCATCAATTCCTTGCTTACCAAACCCTGAAACATATTCACCGTCAAAAGTAAATTTTTGAACTCTATTATTTCCTGTGTCGGCAACAAACAAACTATCATTGTCAATAAAAAGACCTCTTGGCGATTTAAATTCGCCATTAGATTTTCCAGTAGTACCCCACTGTAAAACAAAATTTCCATCTAAATCAAATTTTTGAATTTTATTTAGTTTGTTATCTGAAACGAAAACAAAGTTTTCTGAAACTGCTATTCCTTGCGGTGAATTGAACTCACCTGGATCAGAACCATTTATTCCCCATGCCTTAGTAAAATTTCCTGAATCATCAAAAACCTGAATTCTGGAATTTCCAAGATCTGTTACATAAACACTACCATCATTACCTTCTGCTATACGTTGTGGAAAAAGGAAATTGCCTGGGTTTATTTTTCCAGATTCACCCCAATCAAGCTCAAATGCATGATTACTAATTCCATAGGATGTTTGTGGTAAAGAAACAGCTACGGTTAGTACTGATAATAGTACCACTAGTGACATTGCTACACGCATTAAAATTTACTAAAAATTTTGAAAGAAGATCAGGCATGTGAGTATTTTTTGTGATTTTTGTCAAATTCAGTGTTTGTGATTTGTGCGATTCACGCCTAAGATTAGAATGGCTTGTTCACATCTCTTGTAAAGACGTAACTGGCTAGACCAATCATGATTACACTGAATGCAACCAAGATTGATACACTAAGTAATGCAGACCAACCCTCAACAAAACCTGACATCATTTCACGAACTAAAATAACAGTATAACTTACAGGATTAAACGCAGCAATTGATGCAAGCCAATCAGGCATTAATGCTAATGGAAACAATGCCGGACTAAGCAAAAATAATGGCATTCCTAAAAAGTTAATTATTCCCCAAAAAGTTTCTTGTGACTTTGCTGCTGCTGCAACCATAACTGAGATTCCAGAAAAACCAATTGAAAATAATATTACAATTGCCATAATTGGTCCAATCATCCATAAATGAGGCATACTAACTCCAATTGCCAAAGCAATTCCCAAAATTAACGAAGCCTGAAATGCAGCAATTAAAGAGATTGCAAGCATTTTTCCAAGAGCAATTGAAGATCTAGAGATTGGTGAAGTTAATGCCTTATTCATAAATCCATATCGTCTATCCCAAAGCGTGTTAACACCACCAAAGATACTTGTAAAAATTGCAGTAAGTATGATAACACCAGGTGCCATAAATTCAATATATTCTCCGTCAAAACCAACCGATTGAATTAGTGGCTGTGTACCTGCAAAAATATTTCCCATTACAATTATCCAAATTGCAGGTTGAATTAATCTTATAATAACACCACTTTTGGATTTTCTATAGCGCTTCATCTCACGCCAAAAAATTGCATATGTATCTGATGTAATCATAGTCCTCTTCTCCTATTTAGATTGAATTCTTTTCTCTTGTTTAATTTTTGAGTTGTATCATCACGTAAGTTATGTCCTGTATATGATATGAAAACATCATCTAGGGTTGGCTTATTTAGTGATAATGAGTCAATCTCTATACCCATTTCAGTTGTAGTTTGAAAAATTTTAGGTATAACTTCTGAGCACTGTGATGACTTTATTGTTATTTCACCTTGTTTTCTGGTTACTTGGTTTACAAACTCAATTTGCTTAATTCTATTAATTAATTCATCTTGTTTTGCAATTCCATCAATTAACGAAAATGAAATCATATCATTTCCCATCGCATTTTTCATGATTTCAGGTGTATCAATAACCTGAATTTTTCCATAATCAATAATACCTACACGATCACAGAGCTTGTCGGCCTCCTCCATGTAATGAGTAGAAACAAAAAGCGTCATCTCAAATTCTTTGTGTATTTTTCTAATGTATTCCCAAATCTTTCTTCTGGTCTGTATATCAAGCCCAACAGTAGGCTCGTCTAGGAAAAGTACTTTGGGTCTATGTATTAATCCACAAGCAATATCGAGTCTCTTTCTCATTCCACCAGAATAAGTTATTGCTGCTTCATTTTGTTTTTCTTCAAGTTCGACTAGAGAAATCACTTCATCAATTCTAGACTCTACTAGATCCTTTGGCATTTGACTAATTCTAGATTGAAAAACTAGGTTTTCTCTACCAGTAAGATATTCATCGACGCCGATTTCTTGTTGAACATAACCTATATTTTCCCTTACTTTTTTTGCCTGTGTCACAACGTCAAAGCCTTGAACTGATGCATTTCCGGAAGTTGGCTTTAACAATGTTGTAAGGATCATCATTGTGGTGCTTTTTCCTGCACCATTTGGTCCCAAAAATCCAAAGATTTCACCCTCCTCAATTTGAAATGAAATATTATCTACGGCTTTGAACTTTTCAAAATTTTTTGAAAGCGAATCTACTTTTATTGCATGCATAACTAATGATAAAATTTAGATTATAACATCATTGCGAATTATATTATAAATATTGTAAAAATCTAAGAGATTCTATGCAGGGAAACAAGATTATGTATTTTATGGGAGTTGGAGGCTCTATTGCCATTGCACTGTTTGCTGCATCTATGATGCTCAGGTGAAAATTTTGTCTATCGCAAATAATCTCACATTCAAAGCAATTCTAACAACTATAGGAAGAAATACTGGAAAGGAACATTCCGTATGGGCAAAGGCAGTAACTTATAATGATATGATATATTTTTCCAGAAGAAATCCAAATAGTGATTGGTTAAAAAATGCCATTGCTAATCCGGAGGTGAAAGTTGAATTTGACGGGGAAAAATTTTCAGGTATTGCTAGATTAGTTAAAGATGAAGGACTTGCTAGAAAAATTTCATCTATAAAGTATACTGAAAAGAGTAGGCAGGAAGAATCAAGAGTTGTGTTAGAAGTTGAATTATCTAGTGTATAATCTCAGACAATATGAATAACTGTAGATAGTCCTCGACGGTCAATCTCAATATTGTCCTTTATTTCACTTACGATTATAGTAAAGGAAATAACATCACGTTGATTGCATTCTTCTGCATTAAGTTTTAGATGAATGTCCATTAGATCATATTCCGTGTCAGAAATATTTGTTTCATCAAAAAATGCTTTTCCTGTAGTTTCAATTCTAAATCTTTGATCTTTTTGATGGATGCCTAATTTTGTTTTTCTACCCTCACGACCAGCAGCCTTTACATGGACATCGATTATTCCAGATTTTGCCATTGTATATTCAGATTTTTGATTCACAAAAACACCTATTTGAAATGGCTTTCCTGCAGTTGCCTCTGCCATTTTTTGTATCCCATCATTCATTACAACATCGACTGCCTTGATAGATTGAGGAACTTTTGCAAGCCAATTGTTAGTCTTTTCAATTATGGCTGTAATTTCTTTCCTTCTTTTTTTGTCTTCATCTATAGTAATTTCATTTCTCTTCGAGTACAAATCAACCCATTCAAGATAACTTCCGGAGATATCTTCTATAAAGTCAATACATGTTCTTTTGTAATCTGTGACATTATCGGTTCGTTCAGAAGCATCATCGGTTCTCATACCGTCATAATCCATTGGCATTGCCATAATTTTCTCAAGAATCTTGTTCTAAAAAACTAATCTAAATATTGCATAGTTTCCAAGTATGTGTATGCTGTTCACTACTATTACTGAGGATTTACAGAAGGAATTAAAAAAAAATTTTGCCCAAATTAGATTTCTAATCAAAAAGAATCCAGCAATTGCGTATAAAGAAATCTTGGAAATTGGTAAAAAAGTTGGAGAAAAATATAACATAGAACTACTTGTTAATTTTCCTCATGAAGGAAAAATTGATAATTTTGATATGTATGGAAAGCAAGATTTGAGTTTTCTAGTAGATAAAGAAAAGAGAAGATTTCCGATAGACCGTGAAATTATAAAGGAAAAAGCTAAGGAGATTTTAGGTAATGTAAAAACGGAAGATGCGTATATGTACGAAGACAAGGAGGGTGCTAGAATAATTTTTAATGATAATATTCAAGATAAAATCGACATTCTACCACATTCCCTACATGTATGGTACGAATTCACAGAACCAGTGACTGAATTTTGTAATTGGCTCTTAGAAAACGTCTATTTGATGAAAGAGGAACAAGAATAGATTATTCTAATTGGTTTAGAATGTCTTTGACTTGATGATTCTCATTATCTACGGAAAGGATTTTTTTACAGCAATCTATTACCTTGTCATCATCTTTTAGAAATTGATAAACCCTTAGTTTTATAGAAAGTGCTTCTACATCAAATTCATCAATATCTAGAACTTTTTCAATATAATGAAGTGTTTTATTTTCATCTCGTAGAATATAATACATACTACCCATAATGAAAAGAAAATCTGGATCTTTTGAAAACTTTTCTTCTAAAGTATTTGCAAAATGAATAGCTTCTTCATATTCACCATTCTCTATAAATTTTCTTAGTTTTCGTTTGGGATAATTAAACAAGCCAGTCATTTCTTAAATTAATTTACTATCATGCTAGATTTTAACAATTGGTTTTAGGATATTTTCATTATTCCATTAGATATTAGCCACTGTATTCCGGTAACAAATGCTTTATCATCAATTTGACCATCATACCACCATCCTGCATTATTTTTAATCCATCCAGGTATTGAATTTCCTCCACTACTAGTACCCTGAGCGGTTTCTGGGATTTCCATTATTCCTGAATTGATTAGATATTGAATACTTGTGACAAATGCTGCGTCATCAATTTGACCATCATACCACCATCCTGCATTATTTTTTACCCAGTCTGGAATCTTAATTTCATTATCACCAAATGTTTGAACTATCTCTGGTTTTTCTCCAGCAATGTTTACGTCAAACATTATGTAGCCTGTATCATCACCACTAGGTATAACCATTTCAGGACCCATACCATATACCATTATAACGAATTTTGCTGTTCCTGGATCCTCATCAACAATTGTAGTTCGATAAACTTGTCCTGATGTTGTGAAAAGCTTTTGTCTACCCTCATCTTGTGCTATGGAACGAATTAAATCACCATTTTCATCAACGACCCAGATGTCATAATGAACTTCATTAACAAATTCAGTTGGATTTACAGTTCTCATGAAATTTATGAACCATTCCATATCACAGCCAGGAAGAGGACTTGGAGGACCGTATTTGAGATCAATAATAACTGAATAAGAATTGGTTGTTTCGTTAATTGATACTTTATCATAATCAGTTGGACATCCAATTGCAGCTTGTTGTGATTCAGTTGATTGAATTTCTGCGAATGGATTTGAGGTAACATAATAATCATAATCTAATAATTCAAATTCATATTCAACTGGTGGAACACCTGAACTTACATGAACATGTGTCTTAGCTTTAACAGGAAATGGAAATTCATCTACAACCCAAACCTGACTTTTTACACCACCTGTCTTCCATTGTATTAAAACTGTATCAAAAGTATCAGCTGGTGTGGTAATAGTTTCAATTGCAGTTGGAAGTATTTGTTCCCCACCAATGTTAGCAATCTTTCCCCATGATGCTGCAGAAAATTCTTTTGGTCCTTTACCTGTTAAGACATCTCCTGCTGTGTTAACTATTTCTTTTGTTGCATAAGCTGACAACCAAGCAATTGATGATTTGTAAGCACCACGGTATGGTGAAATATTATCAGAGCCCCCAGTTGGTTCTGGAGCAACATCACCTACATGCATTTCGCCTATAATGACTTTATTTCCATCCTCTACCATTACTTGAATGATGAATTTTTCCTCAGTTCCAAATGTTCTCTTATCACTAACCCACATCGACATGACAAAATCGGTACAATCTTTGTAGTCAGTATGACATATTTCATAACTGAAATAATCTCCAATCTCAAGACTTTCACCTACATACCAATCTCCATCAAGATTGACACCACCTGCTGAATATTGTGCATGTGCTTGTTGATACGCAAAAGGAATTATTAGTAAAACTGCAAAAATCACAATTAATTTTATTGGACCCACAAAATCAAACCTAAATTTAGTAAGATAAATGTTTCATAGAATAATCTAAGTAAATAAAGAAAAAAAGGAAAAATAGAAAGTTCCTATGATAGTGCGCTTACTGCTTCTTTACAGACGTCAGTATTACACTGGCAATCGTGGCTACATATACAGTGGCCCTGCATTGCACAATCACATGAGTAATCTGGATCGCCTGAATCTGCTTCACAGCCACATGCTTGATCTGTCATAGGATGAATAGATCAGACTTGGTTTTAAGAGTTTTCGACATTTTCTAACAGCGTTATGTTACATCCATTCGTCCTTGAGTAGATTGTTTGCAATTTCATTCAGTGTATTGACATAAGATTCGTGTTTAACACTGTCATTTTCTAGATCAAATCCAGTTTTCAGAACATGAGTAAATTCTGATATCTCTTTTGGTGAATTTGATATCTTAAAGAAATTATTTCTGTTAACATTTCCCAAATAGAAATAACAGTCAGATAGAAGTGAGTTCTCAATCAAGTAATCAGCCTTGTTTTTAATAATCACCGAATGATTATTTTTTTCAATCATGTCAGAAAACCCCTGAGTAGATTTCAGCATTCTAGACAAAAGTGAATGAGTAGATCTTTCAAGACCAATACATTCAGTGATTAAAGATATTGAATCATTCAGTTTACTTAGTTTTAGATTTCTAATTGTATCTAACGTATGAACAGGAAAATTTTGTTTTCCATTTAGGGCTAATATTGCATCAATAAGAAAATATGCTGCACATTTAATCCAACAAGATGCAACTGGTTCAGATGTAACTAAATCATCTTTGGCTTTGGCTAAACACACTTGTGATTCAATAACACATTTTTTAGAATATGTTGCAAGTATTGATTCCTTTTTTTCCTTAATTTTTGATAAAAAGATCTTTAATTCCCATTTTGGATCATTTATTATCTGTATATTTTGATATTGGGATAAAACTTCTATTCTAGATTCATTTAGATTCGCATGATGTAATCTGACAAATTCATTCTCTAATTCAACAATTGAATCATCTAGATCTGTATTATCAAATATTACAACATTATAATCACAGCAAACATGATTAATCTTTTCTGCCCTACAACCACCTAATCCAACTGGATGTTCCAGTGAGGGAATTTTGTCTAATATGATTTTATTTTCCATACTAATTGAGGAATCATATTTTCTATAAATTAACTAACCCACTAAATTTTACCAAACAATTAATGCAAAACACTTGCTTTAAATTGTGAATCATACTGATTTTTTTCAGCTCCTATAGTGTAGTCCGGCCAAGCATACTGCCCTCTCAAGGCAGTGACTCGGGTTCAAATCCCGATGGGAGCATACTTCATTTATGGGATGATCTAAGATATTTTATGGATCTTAGAAGTTTGAAATTAAAAGAGCAATATAGGTCAGATAATGACAATATAATTGCAGACTTTTTTATTCCGTGTTTGAGTAATTGTATTCAGTTTGATAGAGCGATTGAATATGTTACATTACAAGGTTTGTCAACACTAACACTAGGCTTTCATAATTCAACTCCAAGCGCAAGAATAAGGATGATTACAGGTCATCAGTTCACAATCAGTGATTTGAATACACTATCAAAAATTTTTATAAAAAATGGAAATAGCCGTATAAATTTTAATCCTGAATTAATTCGTGATGTAAAACTCGAAATTATAAGAAAACTGTTTACATCTGGAAATCTAATGCTTAAAGTTGCTATTCCTAGTTCGGAAGAGGTTGATGGAACATTTGCTGAAAAAGTTGGAATTTTTCAAGATGCAAACGGTGATGCTGTGGCATTTTCTGGAAGCTCAAATGTTTCATTTGATAGGCAAAATAAGAATTATGAATCAATTGACGTGTTTACGTCATGGAATGATAAAACAAGAGTGGATATTAAAAAACAGGATTTTGAAAATCTTTGGTCAAATGAAACAAAATCTGTCTCAGTGTATGATTTTGAGTATGCAGAAAAACACAATCTACTCAAGTATTCATCGGAATGGGCTGTAAATTTCAATTAGCTTAGAATTTAAAATCTTTCATTTTCAATTCTGATTTATTCTCTTGAAAACTCATCTTTGAAATTTTATAATAAATTACTTCCCCTCTTCGCTCTATTACCGCAACAATTGGTTCTTTTCCCATTTGTGTAATTTCATAAATATTTTTTTGTATCTGTCCAATTTTTTCTTGGGTTCCTTCATTTAATGCAAATACAAGGTATTTTGCAGATTTAGTTCCAAAATGGCCTCTTTCATAGACTCGAAAGTCAGAACCAAAGCCAAATCCGTCTTTTATAACATAACCACGAGTTCTTAGATCTCGAAAGATTAAAAATTTGGTTAGTATGTCTGCGTTCGATTTAATACAAGTTTGCATTAAGCCATCAAAATCAATTGTTGTTTTTCCTTTGTTAAGTTTCAATTTTTTAGAATACAGAAGATATAATGTTTCAATCATATTAAGACCATAAATTCCAGTTGTGGTTTCCCCATATCCTTTTTGTTCTAATTCATTTTGCATTTTTTGGTTTTTAATAATAGTCTGATCTTTTACTAGATTGCCTTGTACTTTAGATTCTAAGTCAGATGACATAATGACTAGATGTGAATTTCCAATATAAGAATAAAGATATTCGTTAGTAAATGTTCAGAAAGAGCCAATTTTCTAACCTTTAAAATAGGGCGGTTAATGTTTTTTCAATATGCACGGTCAATGCTATCGAAGAAGTAACGGACAGCCATATGCCCGTAAGGAATACATAAAAGGCAAACCACAATCTAAGATTGCCAAATTTAATAGTGGAAATGCTAAAGGCGACTATGACGTATGTGTTCAATTATTGATAAATGAAAAAGTTCAGATACGCCACATGGCAATTGAAGCAACTAGACTTGCAGCAAATAAGTCACTTGAAAAAGTAACTGGTGAAAGCGGATATTCATCTAGACTCAGAGTTTTTCCACACATATTACTAAGAGAAAACAAAATGATTGCAGCTGCAGGTGCAGATAGACTTCAGGAGGGAATGAGAAGAGCATTTGGTAAAGCAACCAGTCTTGCAGCAAGAGTAAAACAAGGACAAGTAATAATGGAAATGAATGTAAAGAGGCAGCATCTAGAAGCAGCTAAAAAAGCATTGAAGGCAGCATGTGTAAAACTTCCAGGTACTCCAACAATTAAAATAATTGATTTAAAAAAGTAGAAATTCAGAAACCTAATTTTCCCTGAAAATTCTTTTGATTCGATTTAACGAACTCAAGGAATTCTAAAAATTCATCCGTTGTTGGGTCCCTACCTAATATTCTTCTGTGCTGATAGTAAAATGAATTGTAAAGACGCCCAATCATAATACCGTAGCTTAATGATTTAGAATCTAGGGAATCCATTGAAGAGATAATTTTTGAAATTTCATCATTTTTTACAAAAATTTCATCCAGTTTATCAGATATTATATTACGAATTTTTTCATCCATGCGTATAGTATAACTTTCTGATTAAAAACAATGTTGGAAAAATCATTACGCTTTAATATCCTATTTTTAATTTAACGATTGAGCAGTCGTCGTATAGTTTGGTTATTATTCTAGCTTGCCAAGTTAGTGACCCGGGTTCGAATCCCGGCGACTGCATTCTAATTTTTGTTGGTTTTTAATCCATTTTCTATTATATCTAATGCTGCTATTGCTCGCTCAGGTTTTGGTAGTTGAATCATGAAGATATTTCCCGGAGAATTTTTTGCTGCTATTGCAAGCATTGAATTTTCTGCTAATAATCTAAAAAAGATAATATGCTCATTTGCATTAACCAGTATTTTTTCATTAATTCCACCATATGAAAATGTTAATGAGATTTCTACAAACACATGACCTAAACCATCTTGCAGAATATTCAAATCTGTGTCAACAGAAAGAGGTTTTCCAGAAACTTTTGTTAGCATATCATCAAATTTCTTTTGTTCAAAACCAATACATGGTACTTGTATATCATTAAAATCTTGAATTGATAAATCCTTATGAGATTGCTCTAGAAGATTTTTTAATTCGTCGTTTGACAATTACTTCCTCAATAACTTTGGGATTACTTTATCGCCCATTTTAACTAAAAATGGAGTTATGATAGCTGTGATAATTGTAATTACACCAATTAATGGGAATAGAAATGCACTAACAACACCTGCATCTACTCCAACTTTGATTATTACAATTGAGAATTCCCCACGCGGTGCTGCTAATGTGAATGCAGATCTCAGAGATTTTCCACGTTCCTGCCTGAAAATGAAATTACCTAGGAGATTTCCACCAAATTTCATTGATAGTGCAACTACGATTAAAGCAATTGCAACAAAGATGTAATTTTCGAGTTGTCTAACATCCATAAGAGCACCAACAGACACAAAAAATATGGCTACGAACATGTCTTTAATTGGACTAGAAAGTATCTTTGAGACTTCCGCTGATTTTGATTCTGCAATAAGAACTCCCGCAAGGAACGCACCTATAGCAACGGATAATCCTACCACATTAGCTAGTAATGAGTAACCAAAACAAACTCCCAAAATCGCCAAAAGTAGAATTTCTCTATTTTCAGCACTAGCAACTCTGTCAACCAGTTTTGGTATAGTCCTAATTCCTACTGTAAAAGTACCGACGATTAAGACACCAGCAACAACGACCACTGCAATAATGCCTTCTATTGATACATTACCTACTAATGCAATTGATTCAAGTGATGCTATTAGAATTACTGCTATTACATCTTCAACAATTAAAATACCCAAAACCAGAATCGATGACTCTTTCTTTATCTTCCCTGCTTCCTCTAAGACCTTGACAATTATTGCAGTACTACTTATTGATAATGCAGCTGCCAAGAACAATGAATCCATGAAAGCCAACCCCATACTGGTACAAACATAAAACACTAATCCTAATGTCATGAATAGACCCAATGTTCCTACTCCAATTGCTACCTTCCCAATAGACCGTATTTTTGCAAACGGGAATTCAATACCAATTACAAAAAGTAGTAATATGACACCAATTTCTGCAAATACATTTAATGCAGCAATATCAGATAAAATTCCAATTCCTTCTCCAACTGTATCATTCGCACTTTCTGACAGAAATGGTGCCCATAAAGGTGAAAGTGGCCCAATTAACATTCCTGCAAATAGATATCCTATGATTAATGGTTGACGAATTTTAAAGAATGCTAATGTGACAATTCCTGCAAGAATCATAATTATTGCCAAATCAGTTACAAATGTATCATGAGGCATCTGTAAGGGGTTAATTTTATCTACAAGATCCCATAAACCACCAGTAATAGATGATTGAGTATTCCCCTCTGATTCAACTTGAAGAAAAAAATTCTGCACCATTACTTTAGATCTAAATTCCTTAAAACGATTTAGAGGATAATGACTTTATTATCATTTTTTTCTATGACTAATATTCTGGGATGATGATCAGAGTGACTGATTTGTGAGGAAATAAGCTCTGGGGTATCTGACCAGGTTTTGGTAATTCTAATAGAACCTATCTTATTAATAGTACCGTACTATACGGTAATATATGTTAGAATGTGAATATTGTCAGCAACATTTTGTTGAGAACCGAAATGGTTTAGCTGAAAAAACATTTCATGAGATACTTCATGATCCAGAGATTATCAACAATTAATCTCCATTGCTCTTCTTTTTTTATACTGAACTTTTTAAACCACAGATGTGACTTGACAGCATATGGTAGAAAAGAAAAAAATCAAGAAAGTATCTACAAGATCAAAAAGAGATCCAACCCCTGCACAATTATTCAATAAAGTAACAACAGTTTCAGAATCAACAAAAGCATTATCTAAAGAAATCAAAGGAATGGCCAAAATTTTCAAAGAGAATCAAAGAATTCTGGTTGCTATGAGCGATATGATGGAATCACTAAATACAACAATGGCACAAATGCAGAAACAGTCTAAGCAGATTGGTATAATTGAAGAAGATACACAAAGGTTACTTTCAGGTTTGAATCAAGTTAAAGTTCATGAGAAATTTATTACAAAACTGAACAAGCAGACAGATGACTTGGACAGAAAAATGTCAAAGATTGATGACAAACCAAAAACACAGGAAATTATGAAGACGGTAAATGAGAGCATTAATTCAATAAGAAACAATTCCAAAATGATTATGACTATAGCAAATAGAGTGGATGATGTAAAAGAGAAAATTGATGAAGTGTCAAAGAAGGGAGGTACATCTGAGATTAAATCACAAATTGATGAACTACGTGAGAATATAAAATCAATAACGAATCGAACAGGTGATATTGGAAATGACATGTCAAATCTAAAGAATGAGATTGGAGGAATTATTTCAAATCCAAAGATTTCAACAATCATAGGTGATGGAATGAAGACATTCAAATCAGAAATAGAAGAGAAGATATCCAACATTTCCAATATGATTAATCGCTCAGATGAAATGGCTTCAGAATTTCATAAAAAAACAGATAAAGTAATTCATGAAATGCAAGGAATCAAAGGAGTCACAAGCAAGGCGTCAGATGACAATTCAAAGGAAGTAATGGCGATACTGAAACTAAACGAATATCAATCTAGCATAAGAATGCAGGCAGAATCAAAATATGGTGATATTAAAGATATAGAAAAAATGACAGTTCAGACAACAGAAATCATTAATCTATTTGATCGGTTATCAATTGAAACTGAAGATAAGATTCCATTACCCTCTGAGGTAAGAAGATGGGCAGTTGGGAAAATTTTTGACTGTGCTGATAAATGGGAATTAAGATTTTCTGAAATTTTTAATGTTCTAAAAGATAATTTAGGTAAAGAACTGTTGAAGGAGACAATACGGATAAAACAAGTCAGGGATATTTTTGGAATTAGAGCAGTTGACGAAATCAGAAATGAACTAAATATATCCTAAACATCTTTTGAGAAATCATATTCTTTCATTTGCTGTTTCTTTTTGTTTAGTACAGCAAATATAGCAAGTAGTGCAGCAATCCAAATTGAACTAAAGATTATGTTTGAAAAACTAACATACATGTAAGGAATTGCATCAGCCAGATTTTCTTGTAAAACATTAGCTCTATCACGAATATCTGTTATTCCAGTGTGATATGCTGCGCTGTCAGTTGGTACTGCTGCAATTTTTTCTGCACTGGCTATCATAACATTTAGATCAGTTTGTATCCTTACAAAGTTTGTAGTGTCTGTTGGAAATATCCAAACTGGGTTACCAGATGTTGGAAGATGACCCTTTATTGCTTTAAGATCAGCTAGAATTGATTGTGGATCAGCTGATGCCATTGTTCTATCCAACAATCCAACTGACATGTCTAGTGGATAAACATCGGTGCTATAACCTACAAATGCCATGTATGCACCGATAACAATTATTGCAAAAATTCCGCCAAGTGCAAGTTTGTAAAAGTGATTTGCCATTTTTTCATCCTTTGTTATTTTATGGTCACTAAACTTTGGTCTTTTATATCTTGTATGTGAGAAGCTAAGCCAAGCTATGTAGAAGAAGCCTACTGCTTGCAAGCCGATTATAGGCGCAAAAATTGGATTATTAGAAAATATGGCAATGAAAATCCCCAGTATGCCATATACGGCAAAGAATAGTTCCAAAAGTGTAGTTTTTGTAAATGGAAGATTATATGCTTTACCTCTCCAATCATCATCATTTTTGATTATGCCATACTTTGGAGTTCTTAGAAACTCATTTTTCTTGCCTACTGCACCGTCAAAAACTGCGACAGTATTATTTACAGACATTCCAATTGAGTAAACAAGAAGATATGGTAACGCCTTTGCATGTGCTTTCCAGTTATCTTTGTACATTTTATTAATCACAAGAAGATATGCACCTGGACCCATGGCAAGATATGTTGCTAATGTTAGTGCTGGTAAAAAGCTAACAATATAGAGATTAACTTGCGATGCAAGTAGTACAGGCAATGTAATAAATTGTATAAGCATTAATGGGAAAACAATATGTCTTGTAAGTTGGATAAATGCTTGTAATTTTGCATCAAACGCAATTTTTCGTTTTAAAAGAATGTCACCTAGAAGCTTAATTGCACACTGTATTGATCCTTTGGCCCAACGAAACTGTTGTCTTTTTGCACCATTCATTTGGACAGGTAATTCTGCATCAACTACAATATCTGGTAGGAATAGGCATTTCCAACCTTTCATTTGTGCTCTATAACTTAGATCCAAGTCTTCAACAAGAGTAGCAGTATGCCAGCCACCAGCGTCATCAATGCATTCTTTTCTCCAAATTCCAGCAGTTCCATTAAAATTCATAAACAAGTGGGAATTGCTTTTTGCTTTCTGTTCAACGAGAAAATGAAAATCTAGATTCAATGCCTGTGCTTGGGTAAGAGCAGAATAATCTTGGTTTACATGCCCCCATCTACACTGAACCAAACCAATTTTTGAGTTTGTAAAATGTGGTATTGCTTTTTTCAAGTACCATTCTGGTGGTATAAAATCAGCATCAAATATTGCAACAAAATCACTTGTTGTAGATTTCATTGCATGTTTTAGTGCTCCCGCCTTGTATCCTGCTCTGGTTCCTCTCCTTACATGTGAGATATCAAACCCTTGACTTTGATATTTGAGAACAGTCTGGTGCATCAAATTTACTGTATCATCATCAGAATCATCTAAGACCATGATTCGCATTTTGTCTTTAGGATAATCCTGTGCACATACTGCATCCACTAATCTAGTTGCGACATATTTTTCATTGTAAATAGGAAGTTGTATTGTTATTGTAGGTTCGCCTATCTCAGATACAGAATTCTCATCTTTTCTTCTGCTAGATAAGAATGCCAAGTAGTAAAAATTGCAGGTATAACCAATTATCACGATTGCACAAAATAGGAAAATCTGAAATACAAACTGTGTGAATGGATTACCTTCCATAGTCTAACAATTCTGAACGTTTCTGGCTATTTATATTTGAAATTAAGTGCTATTTTTGTTCAAATATTTTGATTGCTTCTGGAGGACAAACTCCTTCACATGCTAAGCAAAATATGCAGTCTGGTTCTCCACCCATAAGTGGTTTCTTTGCAGAACCTGCATTTCCAGGAAATTCTGCCCATTCATAAACTCCAACTGGGCATGCATCAATACATGCGCCGTCACCTACACAGATATCATAATCAACGGAGACAAATTCGCCCCATACACCCAATACTTTATTGTCAGTTCCTACACGTCCCCATGTTTTAATCTCATATTGAGATGGGGCTGTAAAGGATGCAGATTGTGACATCTTTGATTTGTATTCAACATCAATTGGTCCAGCAATTGGTTCGTCTCCAGTGCGTTTTATTTCATTCTTAATTGCACCTGCAGTTGGTACTTCTAATTTTTCCTCAACTGGTTTTGGTTTTGCATCAGGTACAATTTGTGCAAGTGGAGTTAGTTCTTCTAGTTTAATCCATGCTTGATCTTCAGAAATTTTTTCTGTTTTAATAAGAGATTCAATCATTTTATCGGATAATATTGTGTTTCTTAGTATGGTATCTATAATCATCTTTGCAAAATGGTCTGCTTTCTTTCTATAATCTGTAATCCATTGAGGATCACCGAATTTGTCCAATGGAAAAATCTGGTAGATTATATCAACCACTTCACCTGAAACAATTTCAACTGTGATACTTAGATCTACTTTTTCATAGTCTTTTGAAAATTTGTCTTGCATGCTTTCTTCGGTCCATGTATATGTTGCAAAAATTCTATCAGCATACATATCCATGTCAAAAGTCTTTTTAAGACCATCATGGATTGATTTCATTTCTGCGGGATCGTCCAGTTTTATAGGTAATCTGTAAAGGCCTAATTTGTAGCCGTGCAAAGGATATACACCACGTTTAGCCGTAGGAGACTCCATTGTGTAGACTCGTTCCTTTAGCAAGAGAGACATTTAATATGATTTAGTAGAAATTAGTTAAAAACCTTTCAAAAAAGGGCTGTGATTACGACTATCTCTATAATTTTTATGTAGTTAACTTTGAATGGATCACCGTGAAACTAAAGAATGTAGCCATAGTCAGTAAATTTGGCTCAAAAATATCAGAGGATGCTGCAAAGCTTATTTCAAAAAAATTACTTGCAAAAAAATCAAAAGTTACTACTATTTCACCAGTCAAAGTTGCTGGGGCAAAACAAGTAGAATCATTAGACGAATTACGCAAAATAAAATTGGATTTAGTAATTACATTAGGTGGAGACGGAACAACACTAAGAACTTTTAGGAATTTGCAAAATGAAACACCAATCCTAACAATAAATGTTGGAGGAAATAGAGGGATTTTATCTGAAATAACATTGGACGATTTTGATAAGGCAATGGAAAGTATAATCAAAAATAAGATTTGGTTGGATAAGAGAACGAGGGTAGCTGCATCATGTAATGGTGAGGAGTTTGCACCAGCGCTAAATGAAATTTATGTCAATAGAAAAAATTTAACAAAAACTGCAGAATTCGAGATAAAATTCCAGAATGATACTGTTAAACAAAAAATGGATGGTGTTATAATTTCAACACCAAGTGGTTCTACAGGACATTCATTCTCTATTGGAGGTCCATTGCTGCATGAAAGTCTAGATGTTTTGATAATAACCCCAGTTGCACCTGTTCATAGATTACCATCAATTGTTGTACCAGATCAAAAAGTTGAGATTAACTGTTCACATGATTGCAATATTGTAATGGATGCCCAAATGATTAGATCTGCTGGGGTTGGGGAAACAATTACAATTAAAAAATTTAGAAAACAAGCAGTTTTTGTTAGATTAAGAAAAAAAGGATTAAGACAGATGAATAAACTTGGTTTCTAGAGTTTTAGATGCAACTGCATTCTATGCTGGAATTCCATTTACCTCACAATCAACACATTATGTAACAACTTTAGTCTATGACGAAATTAAACATATTAAAAAAAATCATGATGCACTGCAAATTCTCATCAATACAAATCGATTACTAGTAAAACAACCACAAACGGAATTTGAGGAGCGTGTCAAAATATGTGCAAAAAAAACGGGTGATATTCACAGTTTGTCTGAAGGAGATATTTCATGCATTGCACTATCCTTAGAATTAAACACAGAATTGATTTCTGATGATTTTGCAGTGACAAATGTTTCCAAAAAACTTGGAATTAATACGATTCCATTAATGACAAATGGTATCAAGATTGTTGGTAAATGGATATTTTATTGTCCCGCATGTAAAAAAGATTTTTCAGATGAAAAAAATTGTTTGTTATGTGGAAATAAACTCAAAAAGAAACTTGTTAAAACAAAATAATCTTTTTATGTTTTTACTTTTAATCATGTAAGGTCTTTTGATTAGATGTTTTCGTGTGTTTGCTTTTCTTTTCTAGCATTTTTTTGATTTTTTTTGCACGAGTTTCTCCCAAACCAGGAATTTTTGCTAATTCTTTTGAAGTTGCACTTAATGCAAGAATAGGGGAACCATACTTCTCAAGTATTCTAATAGCAATTTTTTCACCTATTCCAGGAAGACTGCATAGGACAGAAAGCTGTTGTTTTTGAATATCATTAGATTTTTTAATTTTTTTAAGAAATGGACCTTTAATTGGTTCTTTTTTAGAACACATAGATACAAGTAATTTTGCTGTATGACTTGCATTTGGTGTAGGAATGATTGGAATTTTGAAATCAATTGCAACTGTTGAAAGTGCACCATAAAAAATTAGTGGGTTTTCGGTAATTGATTCAATTTCATCCACATTTCCTTCTATTAATAATATGGGATTTTGAAAATGTTCTTTCAATCTATTACATTGATCAAATAATCTACCATCAAAAACTGATGAGACTAAATCCTGAATGCTTTTCCTTTCAACTACAGTCTCAGGTCCAACAATATAGTCACCAATTTGCAATGTTTTGATTTCAGTGTTTATTCCAATTGCAGTAAGTAGTTTTGGAATCCCACTCTTTTTCTCCCTCTCATCAATAATTATTCGTAGATCACTTACTTTCATATACAAAATAAAATGAAATTGTTAATATCTTATTTGGAATTTTAGTTATTTCTCTGGATTATTCGAATTTGGTGGTGTTGGATTCTTGAGCATTTCTTGAATCTTTTTCTCTTGTTCCTGAAGGCTAGACTTTATTCTCTCTTCTTGCTTACTCAAAACTGTAATTTGTGTTTTAGATAATTCCTTTTTCTCTTCTAATTCTTCAATTAGTTGCTTTTTGGTTGATTTAATCAAAATAGAGCCAGCATGTTTGAAGACTTGATCATCATCACCAGCCTTTTTTAATTCCTCTAATGCTTTATCAGCTTCAGCTGAATCCATTTCTACTTGTTGTTTTTGTGCCATAATTGACTGAAGACTTTGTTGTGATTGCTGTAATTTTCCAATTTGTTCTTGGAGCCATGGTGGCATTTGCTGACCTGATGACATGAAGTTTTTTGTTATATTGTTCTATTATGTGTTTACAGAGTCAATTGAATCGATTGATGCCTGAATTAGTCGTAGGGTAGAATTCAAATTTGCCCGTAATTGTGGGATTTGTTTTGACTCAATTTCTACTAATATTTTTTTATTAAATGACATTTTTGTATTTGTTGGATTTTCTGGATAAAACTTGTTATCTGTTGCAATTGAATCAAATATTGCTTTAGTTTTCTCTTTTGCAGTTAATTCTATTTTAGCATTAAAGTTTAACGTCATATGCTGTTCCAGCTACTTTAAAACCACATTTTTTACATGACCAAACTCCGACTGCCTCTCTACTAAAAGGACCTCCACAATCTGGGCATTTTCTTTTTGCTTTAAGAATTCTATGAACTTGTGAGTATTGTTTTCTTGGTTTAATTCCATATCTAGCTCCAAGACCTTTCAAAGGTGATTGTTTTTTTGCCATTCTAGTTACTTCCTTCACTGGCAGTTTTAATAATTTCTCGTATTTTCTTGCCAACTTGTATGGACATCTCAGCACAATTGGTTAATTGTTCATGAGTGAATCCTTCTGAACCACCCTTCTGTAAGGCAACAATATTACCATCAGAGTTAGTTGTAATTGTAATTCTAGCATCAAGGCAAGTCCATTCATCCATATTTGGGTCAACCAAGATATGTTCGCCAATTCTAATCATAGTAACAGAAACAGGCAATGTTGCAATTGGAGGATCACTAACCTCGCCTTCAATTTTTACAGGAGCGTCATCTTTCATCTCGTATTTTGGAAGTTTGCAGGAATTTAATGCAGCAGTGGTGGCATAAGAACATACATCAAATAGATTGCCATCATGATCTGTTACTGCATTATCACAAAATATTCCAATAACAGACTTGTCCTTTTCAAGAACCAATTGCTTCATGTCTAGCATCTTACTTTCTCTAATTCCTCTGTCTGTTACTCTTGCTAATTCTACAACATCTGGAGTTGGTGGTCCGGTTTCAGCCGTAGGATGAGCAATTGGTAAAATTTCAGCGGTACACATCAACATACCCTGATCACCAGTATCTGGAAATGGTCTTTCTGGTTGAACCTTGACTCCTGCTACCACTTCAGTATCACCTAATCGTGCCCTAGCAGAACCTTCTGCTTTGGGAATTACACCGATATCAATAGAAAGTTCTCTTGGTTGGTCTAATGAACGACCATCCAATCTTTTTCCATCTTTTAGTAATTCAAGAATGTGTGTTTTTTTCAATGTGTCAATAATTGGGGAATTAGCCATTGTTCTGATCTCCTTTTGCAAAATACTTGTCTTGTAATGCCTTTTTCTGAATTTCATAAACCTGTTTACATCCATCGATTCCAATCTCAAGACATTTTTTATACTCATCAGACGTTAGGATTCCATCTAGTTGTAACAAAGTAACTTTCTCAAGATTTGGCATGTAACCTACTGGTAAGTCAGCCTGGCCAGCTTGATCTTCTTCATTATTTACATCTAGAATGATTGTATCTGCAGCTTTTCCTGCAGCACAGCCAGCAACCAAGTCTCGCATTGGTATTCCAGCATCAGCTAATGCAACTGATGCACCTGTTAGTGCTGCACAACGTGTCCCACCGTCTGCTTGTAAAACTTCCATGTAGACATCTACTGCGGTTCTAGGAAATTGTTTCAACATTACGGCAGGTTCAAGTGCTTCTTTGATGACTTTACTTATCTCAATTTCTCTTCTTGATGGTGCAGGATTTTTTCTTTCACCGACTGAAAATGGTGTCATGTGATATCTGCAACGTAGAATTCCTGTATTGGTATCTGACATATGTTTTGGGTGAACATCACGTGGTCCATAAACACCTACTAAAATTTTGTTATCACCAAATTCGATGTATGCTGAGCCATTTGCGTTTTTTAGAACACCTGCCTTGATTGATACTTTTCTGGTTTCATTTACCTTTCTTCCATCGGAACGAATTCCGTTTTCGTCTAGTAAAACAATATCTGTATCTCTTCCACCCATTTTTATTCACTCTTTGATTCTAACATTTCATTTACTTTATCTGTCAAATTTGCAATATGTGCTTGCTCTTCAATCAATTCTATGGCATTTATTGCCTTTATTAATCCATTTGAATCTTCACATGAGATAACTAATAATCCGTTTTGGCCTATCGTGACATTTGCATTTGTTGCATTTTCAATCATTTGTATCATAGAACCACGTTTACCAATTAATCTGGGAACTTTACTTGGAGAAATCTGTAATAACTCTCCTGAATCAATTTTTCCTAATTCACGTCCTGAAATTGTTAATAGGGGATCTCTTGTTCTGTCAGAATTTACAATTCTTGCGACAATAAGATCACCGTTAGCAAGTTTTGATGTAAGATCATCTGAATGTGAGGAGAAGTCTCTACCAAAAACATCTGATGCTGGTAGCATTCCATCATAACATGAATTTATGTTAACTTGCCAAGACATAGCAGAGTGTGAAATAATTTTTCCAATAACTAAATCATCATCTTTTGGAATGTAGCCTCCAGTTAATGGTATTACACGTACATTACCGTCTCGTATATCGGATAAACCAATAATGCTGGAAACAATCTTGTTTCCTTCCATGAAAGTATTCTGTTCAGATCTGTAATTACCAGAAACGATAACTTCGCCTGGAATTACATGGCGATTTTTTTCATTGGTCATTGTATTACCTCAACAAATGCTGTACCTTTAGTTATTGCACCTAATCTATCAATCACGTTTGGTCTTGCGGCAGCTGGTATTTCTAGTATTGCTTTTAGTGAGCCATTTGGTTGCCAATCTTCTTTTTTTAGAGTTCCAGTAGATTTTAAAACGGTATATGATTGTGCAACAAATTGAGCTGGAACAGATATTTCCAAAACTAGATTCTCAGTTTTAAGTGGGATGATAGAACGTAATTTTTCTACAATATCATTAATCTGATCATCAGCATTTTTGAATGGATCAATTGAAACTCGGCCATCAGTCATTGCTTGTTCAATTCTTAATGGTGGATGTGGAAGATGTGTCTTAGGATCAACATATGTTTTTGAAATGAATGTAACAATCTGTTTTTTCTTTTCGGCAGTCATTTTTTTTCTTTGTTCTGTAGTTAGATTTAGTTCACCCTTCTTCATTATAATTTTGGCAATTTCCATAGAATCTTGAGTTTTGAAAACTTGGGTGAGTTTTTCATTTGTTGCACGATTGCCTTTACTAGAGTCAGTATAGATCTCATCAGATACGAGAATTTTTGAGATTTCAGATATTTTTCCAAGTTTATAATCAAATGCAGGATCAGGTTTTACCAATAATTCGAATTTTTCATTAGCAAATGTATATCTGACAACAGAAACTTTGTCAACCATAGTCTGGTTTGATACATTCAATCTATTTATCTCTGATGAAAATCTAGTTAGCTATTTATTTGGACTGGATAGTTTTTCATTAAGATTTGTCATTACAAATTATTAATCAAGGTGAACAGAAAATATCTGTTAAATTACAAGGAATGCCTTTACAATATGCTAACGCATTAAGAAGAATCTGCCTTAATGGTGTTCCAATCTTTGCTATCGATACAGTAGATATACTAGAAAATTCATCAATTTTGGCTGATGAGGGAATTGCACATAGATTAGGACTAATACCATTAAAAACTGAATTATCAGCGATTGAAACAAGTGGCGATTCAGACAGGATAATGCTAACGTTAGACTCTGGTGATTCAATAGAGACTAGAACAATATTTTCAGGTGAAATAGAATCTCAAGATGATACAATTAAACCAATTTCAGAAAAAATCCCAATTGTGACACTTGCACCAAATCAGAGAATTAAATTTGAGGCACATGCAAGATTGGGTAGAGGAATTGAACATGCAAAATGGAACTCATCAAACATTGCAACATTAACTGAGACGGACAAAGATGATGAACATATTTTAACTGTTGAAACTACAGGAGCGTTAGAACCAAAAGATATTATTCTTGCTAGCATCAATGAATTATCTAATAGACTGGATAAGTTTAAAGAAACAGTATCGGGTTTGAAATAACAGACATACACATTATATTTGGGTTCTAGAGTGATTTTATCTATGGCAAGTCAAGTATTCATTCAATTGGCAAAAGAACTGAAAAATGCTGCAAAAAATAACGATGCACCAATTTGGATGAAATTATCTAAATCTGCATTAAAGTCTAATTCTAATCAAAAAACTATCAATCTTAAAAAAATTGATGAAAACTCAAGTGAGGGTAATGCTGTAATTATTCTAGGCAAAGTCTTAGGAACTGGTAAAATTTCCCATAAAATCAGTTTATCTTCATTTTCCATCTCTAACTCTGCTGCTAGTAAGATTAAAGAATCAGGTGGAGAAGTCTTGAAATTTTCTGAAATGATTGAAAAATATCCAACAGGTACTGGTGTTAAAATTATTGGCTAAACAACAAGAACAAGTAATTGACAATAGTAAACCAACCGTAGTGGATGGAACTAACCTAATTGCTGGAAGATTATGTTCAAATGTTGCTAAACTTTTACGAAATGGAAATAGAGTTTTTATTATAAACTGCGAAAAAATAATGATTAGTGGAAAAAAATCCAGTATAATCGGTGAATACGAAGACTTTCTAAAAATTCATAGTATTATTCACCCAAGGCATGGTCCATTTCATCCAAGAAGACCTGACACTATTATCAAGAGAATGGTTAGAGGAATGCTACCAAAAGAAAAACCATCTAAAAAAACAGATCTTGCAAGACTTAGAACATACATTGGTGTGCCAAAAGAAGTTAAAGGGTTAGAGAAAATTCAATTTGAGAAATCGAAAATTACAAAATCACCATCTAATTACACTAGTATGGCAGAACTTAGTAGATACATAGGTGGTACTAACTTTTGATTCCAAAAACAGAAATTTATTTTGCATCACGAAAAACAGCTAGTGCTCATGTATATATCACAAAAGGAGTAGGCAAAGTACGAATCAACAATATTCCAGTTGAAATGTTGGAGCCTGAAATTGCAAGAGAAGTTGTTTTAATGCCATTAGAAATTATTGGTGAGGAACTTAGAGATAAAGTCAATATTTCAGTAAGAGTGAAAGGTGGCGGATTTATGGGTCAAGCATACGCAGTATCTACTGCAATGTCTAGAGCACTCATTGGACTAACAAAATCCAAAAAAGAACCAAAAGATCATCCATTCAATAAATCAAAGCGCGAAGATCTTAGAAAAAGAATTGGGGAATTTGATCAGTATCTTATCAGTGGAGATGCAAGAAGAAAAGAACCAAAGAAATTTGGTGGTCCAGGCGCTAGAAGAAGAAAACAAAAATCATACCGATAGAAACATTCTGTATTTATTTAAAAATGGAGGGCGTGTCAGATTTTTTTTCAAATACATCTATAGCATTTTCTGACTGCATGGTAAGTGCAATATCATCTAATCCTTCAAGTAATCTTCGTTTTTTGTCCGATTGTATTTCAAAATTCTCTTGAATGTTGTCTCCTCTTATTGTTTGATTTTCAAGATCTATTTCCAATTCACTAATATCAGTAAAAATACGTTGAAGCACATTCCTGCTTACCTGTATTGGAAGTACGCCATTTTTGAAACAATTGCTATAAAAAATGTCTGCAAAAGAGGGTGCGATTATAACTGAAAATCCATAATCTTTTAGAGCCCAAACTGCATGTTCCCGAGAGGATCCACATCCAAAATTTTCATTTGTGACTAGTATTTTTGAACTTGCATACTTTGATTCATTTAAAATGAAATCTTTTTTTGGACTTCCGTCATTTTCAAATCTCCAGTTGTAAAAAAGATATTTTCCGAAACCAACCTTGTGGATGAGTTTTAGAAATTGCTTTGGGACAATTTGATCTGTGTCAACATTTGCTTTATCAAAGGGTGTAACAATACTACGAATTTTTTTAAATTTTTCCAATTTTTAGTACCACTCTCTAATGTCAATAAAATGCCCTTCAATTGCTGCAGCTGCAGCCATTACAGGACTAACTAAATGTGTACGACCTCCTGCACCTTGTCTTCCTTCAAAGTTTCTATTAGAAGTACTTGCACAGCGTTCGCCTGGCTTTAAGATATCTGGATTCATCCCTAAACACATGCTGCATCCAGATTCTCTCCATTCAAAATTTGCATCTTTGAAAATTTTATCAAGACCCATTTGTTCAGCCTCATGTTTGACCATTTGTGAACCAGGTACAATCATTGCATTCAAATTTGAAGATACACTTTTTCCCTTAACAACTTCCGCTACATCAACCAAGTCTTCTATTCTAGAATTTGTGCATGAGCCGATGAATATTCTATCTAATTGAATTTCTGTTACAGGGGTACCTGGTTCCAAATCCATGTATGAAAGCGCTTTTTCTGCACTGTGTGTTTTGACAGAATCACCTTTACCAAACTCTTCTGGCGATGGAATATTTTCTGTCACATCACAAACCATTGCAGGATTTGTTCCCCAGCTTACTTGCGGGGCAATTTGATCAACGTTAATTGTATAACTTTTATCAAATTTTGTATTCGGATCAGTATGTAGATTCTCTTTCCAACCATCTACCAATTCATCATAATTACTTGGTGTAAATTCACGTTTATTCAAATAATCAAATGTTTTTTCATCAGGAGCAACAAGCCCTGCTCTTGAACCTGCTTCAATTGACATATTACAAATTGTCATTCTCTGCTCCATTGAAAGATCAGATATTGCATCTCCACGGTATTCCAACACATGACCTGCTCCACCAGCCGTTCCTATCTGACGGATTATACTAAGGATGATATCTTTTGAAGTGATTGTGAACGAATTCTTTCTCTTTCCAGTAGCAATTATTTCAAAGGACTTTGGTTTTTCAAGCCAAAGTGTCTGTGTTGCCAAGACATGTTCTACTTCGCTTGTTCCAATTCCAAATGCAAACGCACCAAATGCGCCTTGTGTTGATGTATGACTATCTCCGCAAACAATTGTTGCACCAGGTAAAGTGATACCAAGTTGGGGACCAATTACATGAACAATTCCTTGATTTTTACTATTCTTACCAAAAAGACGGATTCCAAAATCTTTACAATTATTTTCTAATGTTTGGATTTGAATTGATGAGGTTTCATCTAATATAGGCAATGATCTGTCTGTGGTTGGTATATTATGGTCAACTGTGGCAATTGTAAGATCTGGTCTTCGTACTTTTCTATTGTTTGTACGTAACCCTTCAAATGCTTGTGGTGATGTAACCTCATGAATTAAGTGTCTGTCAATATAGATTAATGATGGCTCATTTTCCTTTTCCTTAACAACATGTGAACTCCAGATTTTTTCAAATAATGTTTCAGACATTCTAGATAATCACTTTTTATATTTGAACAAACCACCTGCAGAAATTATTTTTGCAATTATTTCTGAGAATGGTTTTATTGCGTATGTCTCATTTTTTGAAATATTTTTTATCTCATTTTTTTCTATGTCTATTTCTAGTTCATCATTATTTGAAATTGTTTGGTATGTTTTTTCATCTATCTCAATTGGTAAGAGAAACGCACCGTCCACAGAATTTCTATAAAAAATTCTTGCAAATGATACTGCCAACACTGCTTTAATTCCACATGTAGAAAGTGCAATTGGTGCATGTTCTCTAGATGAACCACATCCAAAATTCTTTCCAGCTAAAAGAAAGTCACCTTCATGAACTTTGGAATGAAATTCGGGATCTAATCCTTCCATAGCATGTTTAGCTAATTCGTTATAATCATGAATTTTTAGATATGTGCCTGGAATAATTACATCTGTATCTATGTTATCTCTTTCATATTTGATTACATTACCTTTCAATTCAAATCCCTCGGATCAGTAATTTTACCTGTTACAGCAGATGCAGCAGCGACTAATGGTGATGCAAGATAAGTCTGTGAGTCAATATGACCCATACGACCAGGAAAATTCCTGTTGGTTGTACTAATACATATTTCATCTTTTGCTAACACGCCCATATGTGCGCCACAACATGCTCCACATGTAGGTGGACCAACCATTGCACCGGCATCCATGAATATTTGCAACAAGCCATCCTGCATTGCTCTTTTGTATATTGATATTGCTGCTGGTAATACTTCTGTTCTAATCTTTACTTGCTTACCTTTGAGAATTTTTGCAGCCGCCAAAAGATCTTCATATTTTGCACCAGTGCAAGAGCCAATGTATGCTTTGTCTAATTCAATTGATGAAACATCTCTAACCTGTGTTATATTTTCAGGGGAATATGGTTTCGCTACAATTGGTTCAATTTCAGATGCTTCATATTCAAAAAGTTTTGCGTATTCTGCATCTTCATCTGATTTTATTTGGTTTAAGTTGGTTGCACCACGCTGTTGCAAATAGTTTATAGTTTTTTCATCTGCTTCAATTATTCCATTCTTAGCACCAGCCTCTGTTGTCATATTTGTTAATGTCAATCTACTCTCAACTGACATTTCATCAATTCCACTACCGCCAAACTGCATTGTATTATAAGCACCACCGTCAGTACCAATATCACCTATAATCTTCAGAATGAAATCCTTAGCCATTACATGCTCTGGTAATTTACCATTTAGTTTGAAATAGAAAGTTTCAGGAACTTTGAACCATATTTCACCATTTAGTAATACATATGCAACATCTGTATGACCCAAACCACATGCAAATGCACCTAACGCGCCAGTGGTATTTGTATGAGAATCACCACCAACATACACTTCGCCAGGTGAAACTAATGCTTCTTCATGTGATAATGTATGACATATTCCGTACTGGCCCATTCCATATTTGAAATGTTTCTCTATTCCATACTTTTTTGTAAATTCAGATAATTTTACTATGTTTTCAGCAGAAATCTTCTCTGCTGTAGGAACAAAATGATCCTCAGCAACCCATACTTTTGATGAATCATGTAATTTTGACGTGTCAATTCCTTGATCATTTAACTTATCAAATACCTTGATAACACCTGGACCAGACACGTCATGTATCATTACTTTATCAACATTTGCAAATACCACGTCGTCTGGTGATACACTGCTTCTTCCTGAGGCACGAGCAAGTATTTTTTCAGTTATATTCATGAACGACAATGCCAATTCTTGAGATTAAAAGCTTTTCAGAACAATAATTAGCGAATAATTAGTAGTCACAGTATGACACTAACAGTAATTCCACTTAAAGCAAGATATCAGAAATCAGAATTTGATTTATTTAATGAAATTACTAAAACCCTTTCTGAAAATGGGGTTTTGCTAGAAAATGGGGATGTAATAGTAATTTCAAGTAAATATATTGCAAGTTCACAGGGTAGAATATTAGATATTGATAAGGTAACTATTTCAGAAAATGCAAATCATGTTTCTAAAAAATATAAGATGGATCCAAAATTTGTAGAGATTGTATTAAGAGAGTCAGACAAAATATTTGGTGGCATTTCGGGATTCATAATTACGTCATCTGACAACATTCTTGCTCCAAATGCTGGAATTGATAAATCAAATTCTAATGGGACAAGGCTGATTTTATATCCTGAAAACCCATATCAAATTGCTGAGATACTTAAAAGAAAAATTTTTTTTGATTACTCTGTGCATGTTGGTATAATTATTACTGATAGTAGATTAATGCCCGCAAGAGTTGGTACAGTTGGTGTTGCAATTGCATGTTCAGGATTAGAACCTGTCAAAGATTTGCGTGGGCAACATGATCTTGATGGCAACCCATTAAAAGTTACATTTCAAGCAACGGCCGATAATCTTGCATCAATCGCAAACCATAAAATGGGTGAAGGTTCCGAATCACAACCAATTGCAATAGTAAGAGATTCAGAATGTGAGTTAACTAGTAGGAAGATAGAACCCACCGAAATGTCAATTTCTCATGAAGAATGTGTGTATGTTAGAGGTTTTTCAAATAGATTAAATTAATTGTTTTAAATAGAAGGTTTTGAAAATCGAGATAAATGCATTACATAACAAAATATCCTAAAACTGTAACATTGATGGATGGTGTGAAAGAGAAAATTTATGTAAATAAAAAAACTGGTGTTGAAGAACTCCATGTTGTTGTAAAAGAAAATGTAGAAAAAATTCAAAAAATTCTTGCGCAAGAAGGTGCTACTAAAGTTAAATTTGAGCACAAACAACCATTTCAAATTGGTAACGGTTTATCAATTAAATTAAAAAAACCATGGGAAATGCATGTAAGACTGTTTGATATTGAAAAAGGTTTAGTATCAATACAGGCAGAGGTGGAAATTTCGCGAGATTATCTCCAACATCTATTTAGTCAGCGAACAGCCGTAGTTTATGAAATAGAATCCATTCTAAAAAAACATAAAATAGAATATAGGGTGTGGAATGGTAGAATAAGCAAGTATATTCAAACAATTTTTGAAAATTATAAAATAAAAATTTCTACGCCTGACATTCCAGTATTTGCATGGAAACCAATGTTATTTATGATTAGTACAGTTGGGCTCATGTATTTATGGAAATATCTTGCTACAATTTGAAACTTTAATTACAATTTCTAATTCTTGCTAATATTGTCAAACGAATCAGATAAACTAACTTTGAAACATTTTGGAGTATCTCCATGGGAAATTAACGTGATGACCAGTCTTTTCCAAAAAAAAATTCTTACAACAGACGAAGAAATTGAAAGAGATTATGAAGATAAATATGTAAGTATGGTTGAAATTCCAATTCCATATTCATTTAATGAAGAATTCTTCAAATGGTTTGAGTATAAAGAATGGGAACGAGTAAAAGGAATTTTCAAAGAAATGAAGAGGAGAAGAGGTGATGGAAAAGCAATTAAAATTGATCTTAGTTTTGCTGGAGAACCTTCAATTAGATTCATTATAGACGCGGACGAAGGTCAGTGGTTTCGTGCATCAGTAGAAAAGATTGACTTTCTTTTAGAATTATTAGAATATCATCTGGATCCAAAAAAACTTCCTGACAATGTAACAGAAATAGAATATAATTTCGATATAGATGCTGTTAGGTGGCGAATGAATACTGTAATTTCAAATGGAAAAAAATTCCAGAATTCTAAAGATGGTTGGAAGATTATTACTTGATATCCTTTTCTAATGGTTCAACCATTTCATGTAGTGTACTATACTTTGTTTCAATAAATTTAATCGATTCTTCAAGTTTTTTGGATTTTCCATATTTGTAACGGATTAATTCACGATGATGCCAAAAGTTCTTGCCTTCCTCTATTGTAATTGTAGTAAAATAATCTGTTCCCTTTATTGTATCAGGTAATTTCATAGAATATGGGAAAAGAAATTCTACCACAAACCATTCGTCACCATCAGGGTAATCGGAACCAGTTTCAATGTCAAAAAAAATGTGCAACAAATTGGATTTCATTAATCCATCATCAACAATTGATGGATGATTCACATTAGATTTTTTGAAATCTAATTTCATTAATTCAGTTTCAAAAAAGCCCTTGATGATTGACTTACGAAATATTTTGTTTGCCTCTACTATTTTCAATTGTATTGTGATATGATTAAAACTATCTAATAATCATTATTCATTTTTTGTTTTTTCAACATTTAATGAATCTAAAATTTTGTCTATATTTGTAATAGATTTTCCGTCACGTGAAATTTTTTGTAAAGCTGATGGATTTTCTAAATAATTTGGAATTTTATCAGTTAATCTTCTAGTAAATGGTGTAATTAACTCATTTTTATAAAATATTCCAGTAGGTATTTTTGAATCCCATTCTAACGATTTTACAATTGCTTGTGTTTTTTTCTGATTTAATTCAGTTTCGTCACTATAGTGTACAACTGGATCATAATCAGTGTCTTCTAGTTTGTAAATACGAGGCATTGGTTTTTTGGTGGTCTCATCAATTCTATCTTCTCCACTAAACCAATCTCGTGTGTTGATATCATTGTACGTAGGACATGGTTGTAAAACATCTAAAAATGCAAGACCTTTGTGTCGTACTGCAGCAACAATTAGATCTTTTAATTGACGTACGTCGTATGAATAACCTCTAGCAACAAATGTAAATCCACTAGCAATAGCTAATCCAATTGGATTGACGTTATAATTGATGTTAGGTGTAGGAAGAGATTTAGTTTTTTCACCAAGTTTTAGAGTAGGTGATGCTTGACCTTTGGTTAATCCATAAACAGCATTATCAAATATTATGTATGTCATATCCACGTTACGTCGACCAGCGGCAACAAAATGACCTGCACCAATTCCAAGACCATCACCGTCTCCGCCTACAGCAATAATTTCCAGATTGGGATTTGCAATTTTAGCACCTTGTGCAAAAGTTAGAACTCGTCCATGCAGAGTGTGTACTCCAAAAACATTAATGAAATGAGATGTTTTTCCAGAGCATCCAATACCTGAGAATATTGCAGATTGGTGTCTAGGAATTTCCATTTCTGCTAATGCCATTTGAATGGCATTAACAATTCCAAAGTCTCCACAACCAGGGCACCAATCATTATGTACGTCAGTTTTAAAATCCCCTACTTTAAGCACCATATGTCAAAACCTCTCTTTTTTGCGCATTGTTGTTAGTAATTTTTTTTAATGTGTCGTATATTTCAGTACAAGTCATTGGTCTTCCTGTGAATTTTAGAATGTAATAATCAGGATCTTTTTCCAAGTTTTGCCTAATTAATGAGCCAAGTTGGCCATCGTAATTTGCTTCAACATTGATAATAGTTTTAGAGTTAGAAAGATGTTTTTTTAATAGTTCTTTTGGGAATGGATGTAACAGTTTAATTTCAATAAAACCAATATCGATTCCATCATTTTTTAACATCTCAATTGCGTCAAGAATTGGACCTTGGGTTGACCCCCATGAAACAATACAAAAATCACCTTCAGAATGTTGTATTATTTGTTCAGATTCAGGAATTTTTTCAAGAATGTAACCTAAACGCGATTGTCTTTTATCCATCTTTTCCACACGGTTTACTGGATCCTCAGATATGTGACCTTGTGTGTCACTTTCATCTCCAGTATTCCAAAATATTCCATTTTCCAAACCTAATTTTGATCTAGGGGATATTCCATCTTCTGTATGTGCAAATCTGTTATAATTATCTGAAGTAATTTCTTCTAATAGTTTTCCTCTATCAATGTTGACTTTGGTTTCATCAAATCTCTCACAAGTAGTAACAGAACTAGCAATGAATTTGTCTAACATGTGTATGACAGGGACTTGGAAAATATCAGCGTAATTAAAGACCTGAGTTGTATCATAGAAACTATCTGAAACATTACCAGATGCATAGACAATTCTAGGAAATTCTCCAACACCGGAATTTATTGCACACAATAAATCATCTTGACCATGACGTGTAGGCAAGCCGGTTGATGGTCCACTTCTTTGATAAAATGTAATAACAACTGGAACTTCATTAATTCCTGCCCAACTCAAACATTCAGTCATCAATGCAAATCCAGGTCCAGAAGTACATGTTGCAGAACGTACACCGGTTAAAGAAGAACCAATTGCCATACCTATTGCCGATATTTCATCTTCGGTTTGTACCACAAGGGTGGAACCAGGACGACCTTCATTAATTTCAAGTATTTCATTAGTTTCAAGAAAATTACTTTCATCAGTTGCGGGAGTTATTGGATAGTATGATTGAAATCTACAACCAGAAATTATTTTTCCAATGGACGTACCATAATATCCTTGAACAAGAATTGTATTATCTTGAATATCTTTTGTCGCAAATTTCAGATTATTATGTTCAAATTTTGCAGCAGCATAATTGTAAGCAAAATTTGCAGCAGACACATTAATCTCAGCTATGGGTTTTTTCTTTGAAAAAATTGAATTGACTGAATCTGTTAGTTTTTCAGAAGGGATCATTAATAGTCCAAGTGATAATGAAACTCCCAGAACATTGAACATACGACTCATATTTTTAATTCGTGGATTTTCCAATTTTTCAGATAATTCAGTTAAAAGACTACGGAAAGAGACAGAATGAACTTTCACACCATTTTCAGATGCTAAATCTAACATTCCTTTAACAGTTGCTTCTTTATTTTTGGACTTTAGAAGATTTTCCAGTCTATCTTTAAAATCATTTTCAAATGTAATAACATCTGAAACTCTCATATTTTCTAAAGTTGAGTCATAAATGATAATTCCATTTTCTAAAACATCATCAGCATGACGGAAGATGGTTTCTGCATCAAATGCAATTAGCATATTTGTTCCTTTTACACTAGAACGTATTTTTTCGTCAGATATACGAACTGCAAAATAGCTATGTTCGCCTTTAATGTTTGAATAATATTCACGTTTTCCAAATATTTGATATCCCATTTTTGAGAAAACCTGGGAGAATATGTTTGCAGCAGTTTCAACACCACTACCTTGTGGTCCACCAATCATCCATGTAAAATCAGTAGCCATTCTATCCACCTGTTGCCGCATCAAATAATGCACACTCGCATTTATCACGTTCACCACAATATGGGCAAACACAAATACATTGTTCAATGGGTTTTTCACATTCGGAACAATTTAGAAGTTCATCAGAGGAAGACAATATTTCTAGTAGTATTAAATATTATAAATGGTTTGACCATACATTCAATGAAAAAACGTTTCAGTGTGTTGGTTACAAGACGCCTACATAGATCTGCACTAAAAGAGTTAGAGAAAAAATGCAATGTCCACTTACATTCAGGGGAAATTCCAATTGCAAAAAAAAATCTAATAAATAAAATTAAAGATATGGAAGGTTTGATTTGCCACCCTTATGATATAGTAGATAAAGAAGTCATCAGTAATGCAGAGAATCTCAAAGTAATTAGTACTTTTAGTGTGGGTTTTGATCATATTGATATAAAATTTGCAAAATCTCGGAAGATCAAAATTGGCTATACCCCAGAAGTTTTGACAAATGCAACAGCCGAATTAACAATCGGATTAATTTTAGACGCATTGAGGAGAATTTCAGAGGGGGATAGAATTATTCGCGATAAAAAATGGAATCAGATTTTTGGTGCCTATGATTATACAGGAATAGAAGTCTCAGGTAAAATTATAGGAATTATAGGAATGGGGAGAATTGGTAGAGAGGTTGCAAGGAAGGCAAATGGTTTGGGCATGAAAGTGATTTATCATAATAGAAAACCAATCTCAAAGAGATTAGAAAGAATGTTGAAGGCAAAGTATGTCTCAGAAAATGCACTCTACAAAAATAGTGATATAATTTCGCTTCATGTTCCTTACAACAATAATACACATCATTTAATGAATTCAAAAATTTTTAAAATTATGAAAAAAACTTCTTTTCTGATAAATACATCCAGAGGAAAAATTGTAAATGAAAAACATCTAGTTTCTGCATTGAAAACAAAACAGATTCAAGGTGCAGGAATGGATGTATACGAAATGGAACCAATTAAGAAAGATAATCCATTATTAAAATTAGAAAATGTTGTTTTATCTCCACATGTTGGGAGTTCAACTAAAGAAACAAGACAAAAAATGTCAGATATCACAGCAAAAAATCTAATTTTAGGATTAGAAGGAAAAAAATTACTTTATTCAGTTTAATCTAACTGGATAAGCATATCATCGGGATTACCCTTAACACAATCAGTTCCCACTGCTTTTAGTTTCTGAAACTCTAGTGTCCCATCAGGGATTTTTCCTATTTTTTGAAGCTCCCCAATTTTTACAGATACAACATCCTTATGTTTTTCACATGTAATTCCAACCATGTAAGAATCATCATTATGAATTATTTCTACAACATATTCAGGCGGATTTACACAATCACGATCATTTTGTTTTACAGAACATCTATCAGGTAACATAAGAATACCAATTTGAGGGAATATTAAATTTGTTCTATTATAGAATTAAAATCCCATAATGAATTTTTTTGGGATTTAGGATTCTTCAAAAATCCTTTATCCTGTAATTTTTTAACAACTAAAGCAGAATATGCAGGTGCTCCAGTTGCACCTGGTGAGTTATAATTTACAATATGAAATGAGTTTTGACCTTCACGCTCCAGAACATCAGGTATGAAATTTCCTTCAGGAGAAATAACAGGAGTTCGTATTCCTGCAGTCCCTTTTTTGGTGAAATAATTAGGTTCAAGTGAAGGGATGAAATTCATTACACGCTGAACCATTGCATCTTTTGAGATTGAGCTTCTAAATTCATGCGTAATTAAAGATAAGAAATCAGGATTTAGGAATAATTTTTTTGCACCGCCAGTTAAGATGTCACCTAATTTCGATATTGTAGTTTGTATATCAGTTACAAATCCATCATAAGTTTCAGGCGTGGGAACAGGCACAGCGTTAGGACCAATTTCAGTAGTTCCATTTGCACGTTTAATCCAATGAGGATCAAGAAATGGAAACTCAGGATGTCTTGCAACGGAATAGATGTTTGTTTTTACAATATCAGCATAGTTACTATCAGCTATCCAATATTCACCTCTGAAATGAAGATCGGAGTATGATTCAAACAAATCAAATTGCTTTGCAATATCAAGCGAATTACCACCAGAGCAATTGATAATATATTTACACTCAATAGATGAATTGTCTGTGAAATTGATTTGAACAGAATCATTTTTCTGTTGAAATGATTTTACAGTTTTTTGAAAAATAAATTCTGTAGAATTTTGTCTTGAAATATTCTTAATTTCTTGAGTTAGTTTTGAATAATCAGTTGATACATCATCTTTGCAAAGTAACCCAGAATAACATTCAAGATTTTTTTCTTTTTGTTTTAATCCATTGGAATCAAGTATTAACAAACTATCCTCATTTACACCATTTTCTATTCCCCATTTTTGATATTTTTCCAATGTTTTATGTTGCAATTCATCTATTGCAACTTCTATCGTTCCAATCTCCATCCAGGGAGATTGAGTTTGTATTGCAAGTGTTTTCCACAAATTACGGGAGAGGTATGCAGATTTTGCAAAAATTTTTTTCTTTTCAGGATCAAGATAGAAAGGAGTATGAACTACGCCAGTATTTCGACCACTAGTATGTTTTGCAACATCAGATTCTTTGTCTATCACACATACACTTGAATCATAAAGATTTGAAATCCAATATGAGATTGTTGTACCTAAAATTCCACCACCGATTATACCAATATCAAAATTTTTCAATGAGTTCAATCATACTTGCTTAAATTTTAAATTAAAGATGGCGCCGGGAGAGAGATTTGAACTCTCGATCCCTTGCGAGAACGCGCTTTATGGTTTGGTAATTTCCAGGCGCGCGCCCTACCAGGCTAGGCGACCCCGGCAATAGCTTTCGCCAAATTACAACTAGAATATCATTATAAAAATGCACTAGAAATGAATTATTTCAAAATATTGATTGTGACAATTTTCTCTATAATTTCTTCCTCAATGGTAATTGCTTTAACTGAAATTTTGTATGCACCCTCAAGAATTTGGGTTTCATCGTTTTTTAGCTGATTCCAAACAAATTCAACTTCTTCATGAGATTCAAGTTTTGAAATAACCTGTGAGGAGATCGGTGAATAGATTGGTATGCTATCTAATTGCTTAATAACTAAACCATAAGAAGTGTCAGGGAATCCTAATTCATCGGTACCAGAGTTAACGATCTTTATTGTAATTGGTTCGCCAAGTTTGAAATCAGTTTTTTCTGTGACTACTGATAAAGACGTTCCATCAACATAGACCAGTTGTTCCTCAATTCCAAATTCATACAAAAATATTCCAAACAATGGACCTGCTATTACACCCAATGCAATAGCTAAAATTAATCCTCTTGGAAACATTTCTTTTTCCTCCTTATTCTTTTGGAGATGGACTGGTTCTCCAACTTTTAGGATATGTGTTTGGTTTCATAATAATTCTTTTTGTTTGAAATGCATATCCTTTGTTGTTTTCTTTAATTTCTGATTCTGATAATAATGCTTCTGCAAGTGCAATTATCTCTCCTTTTTGAGAGTATACACCAACTAGGTCACCTTGTAAAAGATTTGGAGATATTTGTAATATGCCTGGTATGGCAAGCTGTGCACCATGACATAAAGAATCAATTGCTGAATCCCGAATAACTACTGATTTAATTTCACTTAATGTGTGCTCTATCGGCAAAATAATTTTTTTAAGTTTTGTTCCATCCTCAGTTTCCTTCCACGTATAATATGCATCTGCTACTTCATGCATTGTTACTAACTGTTCTTCAGTAAATTGATGAACCTTCGAGCGTCTTAGTTCAATCATAGAACCTCCAAAACCTAAAATTTCTCCCATATCATAATATAATTTTCTAATGTATGTTCCAGCCTCGCATAAAACACGCAATAATACTAGCCTTTCTTTCTGTTCTAGTAATTCTAATTCATAAATAGTTCTAGTTCTTGTTTGACGTACAACCGATGAACGTTGAGGTGGTTTTTGATAGATTTCCCCTCTGAATAAGTCTAGAGTCTGAAGTAGTTTCTCTTTTGAGGGTAGTGAATGTAAACGACCTAAACCAATGTATTCTTTTGGTCCTAATAGTAAAACACCCAATGCCTTAGTTCCTTCTCCTAAGCCTAGTGGAAGCACTCCAGAAACTTGTGGATCTAATGTACCACTATGACCAATCTTAGGAATTTCTAGAATTCTTTTTGTCCATGCAACAACTTCATGGCTTGTAGGACCTGGTGGCTTATCAACTAGAATTAGACCATATTCTAAAAGTTGTTCAATGGTTCTTTGATCATATTTTACACCATATTCTGGATTTGTAATATCCTCATCAATTTTTACTAAATTCTCTAATTGTTTTAAAGTCAAAGTAATTCTCTCACAGTAGTTTTTGCAATATCTAGGACCTCTTCGGCATTAAGATCATCTGTATTGATAATCTTATCAAATACTGAAAGATCCTCACCGAATTCAAAATTATAAAGTGATTTGTAAATTTTCTTATTTTCATCAAATCTTTTTTTTACTACTTCTAATGCAGCTAATTCAGTAACTTTATCACGAGTTTTCATCCTCTTTGCACTATTTTCAAAACTGCCTGAAAGCCATAACTTGATACCATCATTAACTAACCATGGAAGAGTATAACTTGTAATAACCACATTACCCTGATGAAAATATTCCTGTAATTTCTGATCAACTTTTTTATCGAATTCAGGGTTGGTTTTTCGTTTGTCTAGAAAGTTCATTCCATCTTGAGTATCCCACCAATCATCACCTTTTGATGAAAATCCTTCCTCTTCTGCCAGTTCTTTTAGTATATCACCACCACTAAGATGTTTTAAACTAAATTCTTCTGCTAAGCCTTTTGCCACTGTGGTTTTTCCAATAGCAGGGGGACCAGAAATTATTACGGATCTTAACAAGTTATCCTAAATCCATTTGAGTCTTAGTTACTTTCATTATGATTCCACTGAATGCAATGGAAGCTAAGAAATACATGGCCCACAAGTAGATTTCATTTTCCTGACCACAATACTGTGCTTCGGCTACTTTAGCAGCAGTACATGTCAATTCAAACCAGTCACCAGGAATTACGTTTAATGGAATTGGTGATATGCCAACAGTGTATGAAAATAACTGTGGTAGAACAAAGTAGAAAATTAACAATAATGGTATAATTGTAATCATCATTGGACGAATGTTCATTTGCATCATTTCCATGTTCATTTTATTCATGTAAGCAGATTTTTTGTTTGCTTTAGCAATTCTTTCTTGATCCTTTGATCTAAATGCAGCCATACGTTCCTTTTGCCATGATCTTACTTCTTTTGTAATTCTTCTCCATTTTACTTGATCAACCATCTTTCGTCTGATTCCAGAGTTAAACAGATTAAGTAGAATTGCAAATCCTACCATTCCAAAGAATGATGGAATCATTCCCTTAACCATTGGGTCAGCACTTCCAAGAGGACCTTCTCTAATTCCAAACATATCCATTTGGAGAAATAGCACGTCGATAAAATTTAGAATAATATTGAATTCCATTTAAACACCTATTGTTTTTATTACCTTATTTGCCGCCTCTTCAACCTTTCCCTCATTATTGAGAATGACCTTAATCGGTGAACCTGTAAGTACAGAGCAGCTAGAGAGCATTGATTCTTGAATTGCAAGTTCGTTTTTAATACCACCTATTGAGATTTTATCCCTGTTTCTTGTCTTATCTTTCATTCGTCGATCGAATATTTCAGAGGGATGTGCAGAGATTATTATAAAATGTGTAGGTTGGAGTATCTGTAGCACATGATTAGGCAAACCTGGATAAAATCCGGATTTTGAAGCTATGAAAGCGTGTGTGTCGACAAAGACAACATCATCTTTCAAATTTGATATTTCCTCTGCAGCCATTTTTTGCAGTTCCTTCTGTTTTTCAACAGGTAGTTTTCTTAGTTCATCTCTGTCATTCACACCAAGTTTTTTGGCCTGTTCGAACATTACAGTTCCATAGCTTTTTACACTTGCATGTTTACTCTCACCATTTAGTTTATCGACAACTGTAGTGACAAGTGTAGTCTTCCCTACACCAGGAATTCCAACTATGACAACTCGTTTATTTTCTACCAAGCAAAGCACCAAGACGCGGCATTACGACCTCTACTTGTTCTTTCACTAGTTGGTTATAATAGTTAATCAAGATATCAACTGTCAGTAATACTCCAATACCAGTGCCAAATACACCCAAAACATCAGAAACACCTGCGATCAGACCAAGAATCATTGAACCTAGTAGTGTTACAGATGGAATATACCGATTAAGTAGAGATTCAATTGGTTTGTTTGATCTTCTAAATCCTGGGACTTGAACATCAGCATCAAGTAGATTTTGTGCAGCTTTCTTTGATGATAGTCCACCTAATTCTACCCAAAGTTTTCCAAATACGACTACTATGCCAATCATAAATAAAACATACAAAACTCCACGTGTTGGATCTAAGGCAAGTGCATCTAATCCTCTTGGTGGAGTGATATAGTAAATTAGTCCCCCAATTGGTGAAGACGGACTTGTCGGGTCAAACTGTCCCAGCACGTTAAGAAATTGATTAGCATTCCGCGGGTTAAACTGCGCCCAAAACATTTGTCCAAGGAAAACTGCATTTGCAGTTAGTGCAGATGCTAAAATTACTGGTATGTTTGATACATACATCATCTTAATTGGATATGTTGCAGCAAATCCACGATATTTTGTTGAAACAATTGGAATCTCTACTTTCATTCCTTGTGTATAAACTAGAATCAAAAGTATGCCAGCCGTCAGGGCTAATCCAAATATACTCGGGAGTTGGTTTGATCTGAACAGCGATTCAGCAACATCCCCATATTGAACCATCTGACCAATATACGGGAAAATACCGATGCTTCCTCCATCACCTGCTGGAAGCGGGCTAAATATACTCCAAAGTATTTGCTGAGCTACACCTGCAGCAATAAATATACTAATTCCACTGCCCAAACCCCAACCTTTTTGGATTAATTCATCTAGGAACATAACTATAACAGACGCACCCATCAGTTGCCCAATCAGAATATACATTACAGTAGGCTCAGAAATGTTTGGACCATACACGGCAACACCGTATACAGCAGATTCTGCAACAATTACAACATATGTCACGAGCTTGGTTGCTGTTTGAAATACTCCTCTTTCAGCTGGATTCTTAAAATCAAATTTTAGAATGTCTGAACCACGTAACAATTGCATAAGTAATCCACCAGTTACAATAGGTCCAATGCCAAGTTCAACAAGGGAGCCTTGTTGTGATGCAAAGATTACTCTTGCAAATGCCAGAAAGTCAAATTCTGGTGCAGTGGCACCAAAAAGTGGAGTTTGGCCCATTACCAGATAAATAACTAATGCCCCACATGTCCAAGTAAGTTTTGTTTGTAACGAAAGTTTTTTCTTTGGTTTTGGAACTTGTGGAACGTAAGGTTCAGCCTTAGCTACAATTTTTCGTATAGTTTCAGTTAATGTTCCTTCAGCCATTGTTGTTTTCTACGTCTTCATTTTTTGCTTCTTCGGCAGGTACTTCAGTATTTTTGTCAGTTTTTTGAACAGGTAGTGTTACTTCCCCACCAGATTTTTTGATTTTCTCCTGAGCTGCTTCACTAGCCCGTTTGACTATAACAGTATAAGCATTATTTACTTCTCCACCGCCTAGAAGCTTGTCAATTTCTAAGCTTGTAAGATCTAAAACATTTTTTGAGTTCTCAGATTTGCCTGATTTGGAAAACAAATCATCTAGATCACGTACGTTTATCCATTTTTTTGTGATTATTGAAACTGATAGAGGACGGTGTGTAGATTCATGACCAAAATGATCTTGATCCTCTTTAATTACAGTACTTGCTAAATGTTTAAGATGACCAGAACGTCCAAGACCTCCTTTGTGTCCAAATGATCTATGCTGACCAACTTGACCCCATCCCATATGTCTTCCACCTCTAAGTTTTCTTGTTTTTCTTAATCTTGTTGCCATTTTACATCATCCTTTTTACAATTACGGAAAGTTCCTTGTTATGCCCCAAAACACCTTTTTGCCCATACAATTTTTTTGTACTTCGTTTGAATCCATGTCTAGGTGGATCCATTGCAAACCAAGGTTTTAGTGGTTTTAATTTTGATAATGAGGTTTTACCTTCTGCTAACGATGTTGCGAGTTCATCAATTGATGTAAATCCAATTGAGGTAATATCCTCATTTGTGACTTTTTTATAGCCAGATTTTCTGGCTTTTTTGTCTAATAGTTCCTTTACAGTCTCTGTATCAATTTCCTGCCAAGATATGTAATGCTGCACTTTACGTAGCATTCCAATGGTATTTTCTTTTTCAGGAATAATAGTTGCTCGATATTTTTTTTCTAATTTCAATAGTGTCATAGTTGTCTCTGCCCAATATGGTACATCAGCTTGTCCACTTATTCTTAAAACCAAAAATGCTTTTGCCATACCAATCAACCCTGACTGAATGTTTGCCTAAGGCATTCCAATAGTGCTTTTGATGTTGAATTCATTGTTCCAGTAGAACCTTTAGTAAAAGTCCATGCATCCTTTATTCCTGCAAGTCGCAATAAGTTTCTGATTTTTCCTCCAGCCACAATACCTAATCCTCTAGGACCTGGTAATAGTTCAATACTTACACTACCACCTTTACCACGGACTTTGTAAGGAACAGAATGTTTTTGATCACATCTACATTCCCAACTTCCGCATCCAAGCTTCACTGGGCTGACATTTAGAAATGCAGCGTTGTTTGCTTTTTCAATTGCAATTCTCATTTGTTTTGATTTACCTAAACCAATTCCTAACCAACCGTTTTCATTTCCTGCAGCTACAAGTGCTTTGAACCGTGTTGATTGACCATTGGGTGTCATTTTTTGAATTAAACCTACATCAATAACTTCAGTTTTTAGATCAGGCAATAGTTTTTTAATAATTCCTGCTTCTTGAATTCTAAAACCTTTTTCATAAATTTCTTCCATGGCAGTTATTTCTCCAGAAGATACTTTTTTTCCTAGTATAGTTTTTGGAATCCATTCAGGTTCTACATGTTCTTTCCTAGGACGTCGTGGTCTATCACCTTGTCTACCGCCTCTACCAGGTGGTCCGCCTCTACCAGGTGGTCCGCCTCTACCAGGTGGTCCGCCTCTATTTTGTTGTGTAGTTTGACTCATGTTGTTTTTCCTTCTGAATCTATTTGTGTTTTAAAACTTGATATGTCATTTTTAATTTTTAGATGTTCACCGTTAATTCTACTCTCAGATGGGAATGTTTCAGAATCAGCAGGTACGTCTAAACCAGCATCGATTACACCTTTGAGTGCAGCTGCCATTCTTTGCGTATATTTTTTAGTACCAGTATAAAGAATTGCATTTTTTGTACCTTTGGAAACTGCTCTTTTGCCTGCAAGATAACCAGTAAGATATGATGCTGATATGCTTTTTCTAGAACCCTTCCAGCCAATTTTAATTAGAAATCGAGAATGTGCAGAAACCAATACCTTATCGCCAGAAATAATAGGTTTTAGGATTTGGACTTGGGTATTCTCATTAGTAACATTTACCGAGATAAAATCACGTTTTCCCATCAACATTGCCTTTCTTTTACGATAGTTAGTTTTCTCAGTACGGATTCTATGTAAGATTTTTGTATATGCCATTATATGGAAAAACTTGGAATTCCTATTATAAACCTTAGACGTTTAGTAAGGAAACTAATAGTGCTTTTTGGACATGGAGCCTATTTTCAGCTTCGTCCCATACAACAGATTGTGGACCATCAATTACTACACTGCTAACCTCTTGATCCCTTTTTGCAGGAAGGCAGTGAAGAAATATTGCATCTTTCTTTGCTTGCTCCATCAAATTTGGTGTAACTGTGAATTTTGGAAGAAATTTCTCAAGTCTATTTTTATCTGTATTGTGAATTGAAACGAATGTATCCGTCATCACAACATCTGCATTTTCAACTGCTTTAATCGGGTCATTTGTAATTTCAATATCTGTATGTAGTTTAGCTGTTGAGACAGCAACACTACTTGGTTCAAAACCATCAGGAGTTGCAACTGAAATCTGCGTCTTTAATTTTGAACAACCAAGTATCAATGAATTGCATACATTGTTACCATCACCAATCCAGGCAATTTTTATTTTTTTTAGATTCTTCTTATGTTCTTTAATAGTCATAAAATCGGCAAGAATCTGACAAGGATGATACAAGTCTGATAACCCATTTATCACTGGTATACTGGAATGTTCGGAAAATTCTTCTAAAGTATCATGATCATATACACGTGCCATTATCACATCAACATATCTTGATAATGTCTTTGCAGTATCAGAAATTGTCTCACCGCGTGCCATCTGAAGATTATCTGCAGACAGAGTTATGGCGTGTCCACCAAGCTGTAACATTCCAACTTCAAAACTAACACGTGTGCGTGTAGAGGGTTTTTCAAAAATCATTGCAAGTGTTTTGTTCTGTAGAATGGGTTTTTCATGTCCCTTCTTTTGTTGTTTTTTAAATTCAAGACCAAGTTCCAACAAATGTTCAATTTCTTTAGAATCCAGTTCGTCCAATGTTAAGATATTCTTATTTTTAATTTTCAAATTCATAAAAGATAGACTAGTAATTGTCTCTTATAGTTTTGGAAATATTATGGATTTGGTCTTCCATCAGAAATCCATTTTTTTATTTTCTTGGCTAATTCGTTTGCCTGTTTGTCATTTTCAGGAGGAGGAACATCAAACAAATCTGCATATTCGTTGATATCATCTGTATCTATACCATCAAAAGGATCACTTTCATCTGGTGCTGGTGTTGGTTCTGGTTCTGGTGTTGGTTCTGATAATGAAATCGTAGAATCTAATTCTAATTCATTCTCATTTTCTTCAAAAACATTTTCTAAAAATGTATTTTTGTTAAATGAAATAATATCATCATATTCTTGACCAGTACCGACATAGATAACGGGTGTAGAAGTCACTTTTACTATTGATAATGCAGCACCGCCACGTGCATCTGCATCACTTTTAGTTAAAATTGAACCATTAAGTGTTACATGATTATGAAACTCTCTTGCCTGATTTACAGTATCATTACCAGCAAGTGAATCACCAACAAAAATTTTGAAGTCTGGCTGAACAACTTTGGTAATTTTTTCTATTTGCTCCATCAAATTTGCACTGGTTTGCATTCTACCAGCCGTATCAACTAAAACACAATCAATTTTGTGTGATTTAGCATATAATACCGCATCTTTAGCTACTGCCGCAGGATCAGAGCCATAATTCTGAGCAATAATTTTAAGATTTAATCTGTTTGCGTGTTCACGAAGTTGCTCAATTGCTCCAGCACGATATGTATCAGCAGCTGCAATTACAACAGAAAATTTTGAATTTTTTAACATGTTTGCTATCTTGGCAAGAGTAGTGGTTTTTCCTGTTCCATTAATACCCACAAATACAATAATGTAAGGTTCCCCAGATTCCTTCTTGCCTTTAATATTTGAAATAAGATCAATACTTCCAGCTGAATCAAATGTTTCATGAATATACTGAATCAAACTTTTTTTGATAAAACTTTCAATTGTCTTCTTCTCAACTTTGGTCCCTACTAATTTTTCTTTCAGTGAATCCTTAATAGAATCAATAACCTCTGTTGCAACATCAGATTCTAAAAGATTAATCTCAAGTTGAAATAAAATATCCTCAATATCTTTTTCTTTAAGCTCTTTTTCACTGAATCCTTTTGATACGTCAGAAAATGCTTTTTTTAGATTATCAAACATGGTTTATTTTTGGGCTTGTTGTGATTTCTGAATAAAACTTTGCATTTGTTGTTTTCCTATCTCTAAATTNTCAGCCACCTGTTGTTTTTGAGAATTAACATTCTGCAATGCTACTTCTAATTCTTTTAATCTGGATTCAAGCCAGTTAATCGCAGAATTTTGATCTTTTTCAATAGCTATACCAGAACCTATATTGACAACAACTTTATCTTTTGATTGAATTTTTGACTGAACATATACTCCCATGCCGATAGGGACCAAACCATCTGATTCGTCTTGTGTTTTAGTTTCATTTATTGAATGAAGTGCAGAATTTGCTTCCCTAATTATATTAATTATAGAACTTTCTTGTTGTGATAATTGGGCAAAATGGTTTTCAAGCATTTGCATTTGTTGCATTAATTGTTGGGCTTGTTCTTCACTCATACTATTTCAAAATGTATAACCGTATAAAAATTAAAGTTTTAAAAAAATAGCATTTTAAATACCGTCAAAGATTAAAAAAAACATGTCTGAAGAGCAAAAAAAATACTTTAATTTTTCATTCTTTAAAATAGACCCAAAATGGCGTTGGATGGCTGATCTCGCAAAAGAAGAATCTGCAAGGGAGCTTGAGAATGTGATTTCGAACTCACCAGTTGAAATTCGTACTTATTCAACGCTAGGCTTGCGTGATGATGCAGATTTTCTTTTATGGTTTATGTCAGAATCGTTAGAAGATATTCAGGAGACAATCTCAAAGATATACCTGACAGTGGTTGGAAAGTATATCACACCATCTCGTGTTTACATATCTTCTACTCGACCTTCAATCTACGCCCAAACTGATAGAACGCACTCATTTGTTAGTGGAATGGAACCTAAAAAATATGCAATTGTATATCCGTTCATAAAAACAAGAGAATGGTATCTTCTACCATTAGAACAGAGAAAGCAAATGATGGATGAACATATTAAAACTAGTCAAAAATTTCCACAAGTTGAATTGAATACAACATATTCATTTGGAATTCATGACGAAGATTTCATGCTAGCATTTGAGACAGATGATCTACATGTTTTTCAAGATTTGATAATGGAACTTAGAGGAACGAGAGTTTCTGCATTTATCAAAGTCGATACACCAATGATTGTTTGCGTGAAAAAAGATATTATCCCTATAATTACCAGCCTTGGATAATGAACGGATTAAAAGAATGGGCAACTGTAGTTAAGGCATTAGAACTAGGAAAACAAACGGTAATACTAAGAAAAGGCGGGATTCTAGAAACAGCCTCTGGATTCAATATTGAATCAAAGGAATTTTTGTTATTTCCTACATGGGAACACCAAGAGGAGATCTTTGTTAAATTAGAATTTCAGAATTTCTTAAATGAAGTGCTAAAAGAGAAACCAGAAAAAGGATTCAATAGAATTACATCATATGCAAAAGTATTAGATGAAAAAGATATTGATTCAATAGAAACTATTGACGCATTATCACCATTCCATGTTTGGAGTGACACTTACATTAAAGAGAGAATGAACTGGCTGCCTGAAAAACCAATGAAAGCTGTATTTTTGCAAGTCTTCAATATTGAGGAATTAAAAATTCCATTAAAAGATGAGTTTCAAGGTTGTAAATCATGGGTAGAAATAAATTCAGATATTAAATCTGAAAAATCAGTTTTGAGTAATTCAGAGATTGATTCGAAATTAAAGGAGTTTAAAGAAATAGTAAATTGAAATACAAGAAATTAGGTAAAAGTGGGATAAAAGTTTCTGAAGTTGGTTTTGGTGCATGGACTATCGCATTAAATTGGTGGGGAAAGGAAATTGATGCTGACGAAGCTAAAAGAATGCTGAAAAAGGCATATGATTGTGGAATTAATTTTTTTGAAACTGGTGATATGTATGGTAAAGGTAAAAGTGAGAAACTGATAGGTGAAGCATTCAAAGGTATGCGAGATGAAGTGGTAATCTCAACAAAATATGGATATGATTTTGAAAGTGCTGAACAAATAGGCCATAAAGAACTTCCACAGAAATTTGACGATAAATTTACTCGTCATGCTTTAGAAAAAAGCCTTGAAAGACTTCAGACAGATTATCTAGATATGTATGGATTACATAATCCAAAAATGTTTCATATACACGATGACGCGATTTTTAAAACACTTGATGACTTAAAAAATGAAAGAAAGATTAAGACATATCAGATTGCATTAGGACCCGCAATTGGTTGGGAGAATGAAGGTCTTGATGCCATGAAAAGGGATAATGTTACAGCAGTTCAGACAGTATACAACATTCTAGAGCAAACTCCTGGCAACCAACTAATCAGTTCTGGAATAAAAAATGATGTAGGAATTTTAGTTAGGGTTCCAGATGCATCGGGAATTTTGACAGGTAAAGTAAATGCAGATACAAAAATTGATGAAAAAGATCATAGATCTGTCAGAAAAGGTGAATGGATAAAAGCATCATTGCAAAAGGTAGAATCTCTTCGACCTATTGCAGAAAGAAATGGATTAAGCATAACAGAATTAGCAATAAAGTTCATCATATCCAAAAATGGAATCTCATCAGTTTTTCCAACGGTGATTAGTGAAGAAGAAATTGAAAATTTTGCATCAATGTCTGATGGAAAATATCTCAGTGATTCAGATATGAAGGAAATTGATCAATTATATAATGAATGGTGGGAAAAAAATCCATATGAGCTGAAGGCTACCACACCTACAGCTTAATTTTTAATTAAAAATCAAAGAATCTTTTGTGATTAAGGTTTAATTGTAGATAACATTACCGAGAGCTATGAGGTTAATTTTTGTAGGTGTATTATCCATGGTTCTGCTAACAATTTCATTTTTTTCAATTTCAAACCAAGTTGCATACAGTGAAAGTGAAATAATTGCAAATAGTATAGGATTTGAAAATTCAACTATTTTAGAATTGAAAAACAGTAGGGGTAATAATGTGGAAATTAATTCAGTTAGAATTTGGTTAAGTGAGGGTAATTCATTTGAATCATTTAAAACAGAAAAAGGTTGGATTGGAAAAAATACTCCTCAGGGAGTGATAGTTTTTACATCTCAAGATTCTATTAAACCTGGAGAAACAGTCAAATTCGGAATAAAAACATCACTCGAAAAACCAGCAATAAATTGGAAAGCAGTTGATGGTAATGGAAATATAATAAAATCGGCAAAAACAATTACAGATATACAAAATATAGATAATACCAACACAGAAATTAATAAACCAAAATCTGTAGCAATAAAGGATAATTCATCATTTAAATTAATTCCAGAAAAATTATCTGCTGGAGCTGACTTTCGAGTAATTGGAAATAATTTTGTTCCAAATCAATCTTTAAATTTGTACATCAATGATAAAATTACAAAATCTTTTTCCACAGATAGTGATGGAAATTTTCTCATAACCGATAAAGTCCCAGAACAAATAACTTCCGAAAGAACAGAATTTCTGATTTCAGATTCGGTTGGAGCTGAAAAAGAAATTAGCCTGAGATTAACAGGATTAGAAAAGCGAACTATTGAACAGACTACAGAATTAACATTCGTTGAAATACCACCTACTGTTAAACGAGGAGAAACAATTACTATGGAGGGAACTTCAAATCCAGAAACAACTATAACAATTACATCAACACAAAAGAACCTAGGTATTGTATCTATAGATACAATAACATCTGGTTTTGATGGCCATTGGTCATTTCAAAGTCTCTTTTCACCTGATCTTGAATTAGATACTGTAACTGTCAAAGTCTCTGATGGAATAACTAACATAGAAAGAAACATTGATGTCATTTCATCAAAATTAATTAGAATCAGTTCTCAAGAACTACGCTATGAGCCAGGAGATATAATATCATTTACAGGAAATGCTATTGCAAATAGTGATTTGTTAGTATATCTTGAAGATCCAAAGGGTTTAGAGGTATATTCAAATTTGATTACTGTTGATACATCAGGAATTGTTAATTTTGATATAGCAACTGACATGAACCAAATGAAAGGAACTTACGTTTTACATGCTAATCAAGGTAAAGAAGAGGGTATCAGTGTAGTTGGAATTGGGGAAGACCCTGTTGAAGTTATTGTTGTTTCTACTGGACAATTAAATTATAACACAAATGAAATTGTTAGTATTGTAATTCAAGGTGAAGCAGAGGCAAGATTATCAATAATAATACTTGATGATTCGTCTAAGGAAAAAATGTCAGATACATTAGATTTAGGTCCTGATGGATATCACGTTTTTGAATTTGGAGCTAGTGAATTGTCAGTTGGATCTTATGTTGTTGAAGTCAGACATGGAAAGGCTAGAGGTGATACTGTATTTTCAATTGGATTAACACAGGGCTCTGGTGTAATTAATATGCAAACTACAAAGGGTGATTACAATCCAGGAGAATCAATATTACTAATGGGAAATACAGGTTCCAATTCACTTCTGACACTTACCTTATTTGATTCAAATGAAACTGCTGTGAAAAAAATAGATGTGTTTTCTGATAAAAATGGTGGATTTAGAACTGATAAATTTAGAATACCTAATGATCCTCAAGTCGGTCAATGGTCAATTAAGGCAAAAAGTGGAGGTAACACTGCAGAGCACGCTTTCACAGTTTCAAATGTTTTAGAGAGTATTGCAGTATTAGTAGACAAAGAATCTAAAAGTTATACATTTTCCGAAATTGTTACAATCTCAGGAGCGGGCGCTAATCCATCAACTTCAATTGATATAGAATTCTATGACAATCAGGATAATGTGGTTTCTGACAAATTAACAATTTATGCAAAAAGTAATGGTGAATTTATCACAAATTGGGTTATACCAAATGACATACCTCTAGGTGAAATTAAAATTGTGGTTACTGATCCAGTGACATCTTCATCAACCACAATCTCAATAATTGAGTAGCATCCAGCCATCAGACGGTTTTTATTTCTGATTTTTTCTGTATTTTTATGAATCTAAAAGATAAAGTGGCAGAATACCCAAATTTCCCCAAAAAAGGAATTCTTTTCAGAGATTTCAGTCCAATACTAAAAGATCCATCATCGTTATCTTTGGTAGTAGACGAATTTGCAAAAAAATATCACCCAAATGATATTGATGTTTTTGCTGGAATTGAGTCCAGAGGCTTTATTCTGGCATGTGCATTGGCACAGAAATACAATAAAGGTATGATATTGCTTAGAAAGGCTGGAAAATTACCTGGCAAGACTGTAAAAGTTTCATATTCAATAGAATATGGTAAAGCACAAATGGAAATACAAAAGACTGCACTCGAAAAAAATGAGCGTGTTCTAATTTGTGATGATCTGTTGGCTACTGGTGGGACAGCAAAGGCAGCAGCAAAACTTGTTGAAAAACTTGGAGCAAAAGTCATTGGTTTTGCATTTATAATTGAACTAACATCTCTTAAGGGAATAGAAAAAATCAAAGAATACAGAACCGAATCATTGGTGGTATATTGATGAATGAAACTGCTGAAATAGGAATTTTTGGTGGAACTGGAATATATGATTCTGGTTTGCTAAAAGAAAGTAAAGAAATTACAATTGATACACCATACGGTAAAACTTCTGATTCCATAACGATTGGTGAATTTAATGGAAGAAAAGTTGCATTCATGCCAAGACATGGAAAAAAACACACCATACCACCACATCTGATAAACTATAGAGCAAATATTTGGGCATTCAAAGAACTTGGCGTAAAAAGAATCATAGCACCATCTGCAGTAGGTAGCTTGAAAGATGAACTTGAACCAGGTCATTTTGCATTACCATCTCAATTTATAGATTTTACAAAATCAAGAAAAGGTTCATTTTCAGAGGAGGGAAGAGTTATTCACATATCAGTCGCAGACCCATTTTGCCCAGAACTACAAAATATTGTGGCAAATGTCATAAACGACCAAGATGTAGTTATGCACAAAGATTGTACCTATGTCTGTATTGAGGGACCACGATTTTCAACCAAAGCCGAATCAAAATTCTTTAGAACGACCGGAGCTGACATTATTGGGATGACATTAGTACCAGAATGTCAACTTGCAAGAGAGGCTCAAATTTGTTATATGTCAATATCAACCGTCACAGATTATGATGTTTGGGCAGAAAAGCCAGTTACTGCAAAAGAAGTGATGGAAACTTTATCAAAAAATGTTGAAGCAACAAAGACGATACTCACTAAACTGATTGATAAAATTCCAGAGACCAAATCCTGTGCATGCGAAAAGGCTTTAGAAGAAGCAGAATTTTAATCGTCGATAAAAGATTCTTTTGTCAATCCTTCGGGTAGGTTTAGGTTTCCTTGGATAAGATTTCGTTGAAGCTCTGCAATGACTTCATCAAGATCAAATCCCAATTCCTTAATCTTACTTTCAACATCATCAGATAGTTTAACGCCTATGTTTTGACCGCCTATTCTTCCAAATGCTATAGCAGTAAATGGAAATGAATGCTCACTGATTTTGAAATCACCGGTAATCTTTGCGGCCATTTGCGTGCCGTCAATTTCTTTGATATTTACTATAATTTCCAATTACACTCAAATTTCAACTGCTTTGTGTATATGATCTAGAACAAGAAAACTTGTATGAAAATCATCAACTATACTATAATTGTCAATTTTTAAATCAATAACTTGCTCATCAGCTGTTTCAAATTTTAGAATTCCAGTTTCCTTTAGTTTAACTAATTTCCATTTGTCTTTGCCTTTCTGTAATTTACTAACAACAACTCCCCACTTTTCATCATCCTCAATTCTTGGCATTCCAACTATATCAGTAATTGAATCAATTCCTAATTGCTTTTCTTCACAAAATGATTTCTTACATGAAGCGCATCTCCAAACGTCTACAGAACCAATTGTTCTTTCTTCTACATTGATGTTTACAGGTGCAAGATATGTTATCTGTGGATTCTCACAGCACTTGTATATTGCAGGTGTTGGTATTTTTTCTTCAGCAGAATCATTAGGAGAATTTTCACTCATAAATTTCACTTTTTATTGTTATATTTAGTCCTTGCATCGTCATATGGTTTTTCTAAAACTACACCAATATTATCCACCTTTAGATTTTTTTTAAATTCAATTTGTTCACGCTCACACATTTTTCGATACATGTTAACTGCAGTGAATCTTGGATGCATTGCTTCAAATTCATTATCTGGCATATCAATAAAAGCGCCTAAATCCATTAATTTCTTTGAATTATCTAATGCATCATCTGTACTAATTTCAAGACTTTTAGAAATTTTTTCCGCATTCATTTTTCCATCAGTTACAACTAAAAGGAATATTTTTGCCTGAATCGGTGTTAACCTTATCTCAGAAACTAGTAAATTCTCAATTTGAGAAGAATCAACATTCATTTTCATTAGTTTAATTCAGTTCCTTTATCTTGTTTTTTTACAAGAAATTTTCTTACTAATTTGAAGGAAAATCCTAATGCAATGAAATTGACTATCAATCCTGCAACAGCACCATAAAGTAGGTTATCAGAAACTTGCCAAACACCAAAAAATGACGCTAATGTAGGTATTGTAACAATAGCAGCCACTAATGAGCTTTTTGAAACAATTTCGGTGTTAGACAATTTTTTGGTTTTTTCGGTGCCAACCATCATCGAATTAATCGTATATTGGTAATAAAAATCAAATATGCTAGTTTACTTGTATGATTCCGTTATTTACAAGATATTCAATTCCCGAAAGAAACTCCTTTTCAGAAATAATATCTTCAGACCACCATGCAGCATTGTTTTTTACCCATTCCGGAATTGCTGCATCTGATTTTTCACCACTCTCTGTTACTGATACCATAATGATTCCTTCTTTGATCAAAAACTCAATTCCCGAAACAAAGTCGTTATCATATATGACACCCTCAGACCACCATGCAGCATTGTTTTTTACCCATTCCGGAATTACAGAACCTTGATAGTTATTCAGTGAGGGTTCTGGAGAAGTTAATTGTTTTACAATTTCATCAAATTCGTACTTGCTTATGCCAATTCCCTCATAGATTGTATAAGACGGATAGTTTGTATCAAACCATTCTTTGTATTCAGGTTCAGACAAGTATCGTTTTATGTAATGTGATGGTTCTTTTAGCGGATCTACAAATGGCAATGGATCATAAACTAATTCAGGTTGGATTTTCGATATTTCATCAAGAGTTAAAGCATTCAAGGAATTTTCTTTAACAACTAATGCATCTTTGAGATAAATAATTTCATGCATGTTATAATTTCCCTCAGTTTCGATTACAACATGAGATGTATCCATTGGTTTTGCAAAGATCATAGTAAATGTAATCTCAACAAAATTAATGGCAGATATTTGTGATTCTGGTACATTTTCAGGATAATCTTTAGACAATTTGATTAATTTTGATTCGTTTTTTGCACCTACAACCTCAAAGATTGATTGGTTAGTATACTGAATTGTTTCATCTGTCAACGAGTATTTGATGCGCGCTGCATCTTCATAGTCTTCAAATGAGTTGAAAATTTCGACATAAATCGTTGTAGACATTATTTGTAACAATTCACTAGTTACTGGAATTTTCAGAGTTATCGTAACAGGTTGACCAACTATTGCCTCATAGGTAGGAAGTGTATGAGTATTCTTGAACAACGTGTATGATTTTTCATTAATTGAGAATCCATCAGGTACCGAGATAATAGCACATCGTGGACTGGCAAAGCAACTTGTACCTTGTGTTGATGCACCAGATGATGTCACAGTGGTATCAATTGTGAGCGCGTAGGTGTTTGATACTGTGTTGTCATTTCCAGCTGCATCTGTTGCTTTATCAGCTGCAACACTTACAGACACGGTTCCATCAGATGATCCCTTTACAACATCAAAGGTGTATGTTGTGCCAGATCCTGCAAAGTTACTTGCAGCAGGAGAACTGTCATTTGCAGTTCCGGTAACTGTGATGTCACCAACTACAAAGTTAGATGTAGACTGGCTAAACGTTGCAGTATAGCTTAATGTGGTATCAGAAACGGTGTCACCGGAATCTCCTGTCGATGAAGTTATTGTTA
>JAKUOP010000012.1 GCA_022450565.1 Candidatus Nitrosopelagicus sp.
GAATCAATTGGTTTAGTTTGAGTAACAATTTCTTCTTGGACATCTGCATCTGCTGGTTTATCCATAAAATCACTAAAATCTGAAAATGACTGATCCTGATTTTGTTCAATTGGATTTGCTAATCCAACTTCCATTTGCTCATCTGGTTTTTTAAACTCTCTATATTCAGCAATTGTTCCACTACATTCATTGCAAGTGTATGTCCCTCTTTCAGCCAGAATTAAATTCTCGGCTACTTCCTCATTTGGATTTTCAAATTCAATATTTGGACTTCCCTCAAAATCTCTTTCACAACTATTACAAAAATATTTTGAAATTTGTTCAGATTCTAATCTTCCTATTGGTGCCAAAAAAAGATCTGGGCCACCTAAATTTCCTTTACTTTGTTGTTGATCGGTAACTTTAGCCATAACATAACCACCAGAACCCCTTAACTTTTTTAATCTTAATTCAGAACTCATGTTTTCAATAAATTATTCTGGTCATTTAAGTATATTTTCTAGCAAGTATAGAATTTTTTACATTATCAAATCTTAGATGTATGTGAACATTTTTACATATCCATAGATGACAATTTCTGATAATCATGGGAATTACTCAAATATCTGATGCAAAGTCATGGGAAACTGATGTGATAAATTCTGATAAACCGGTATTTGTCGACTTTTGGGCAGAATGGTGTGGACCATGTAGAATGGTTAGTCCTGTTGTAGAAGAACTCGCAAGTGATTATGAGGGCAAAGTTAATTTTGTGAAAGTCAATGTTGATCAGGCAAATGAATTAGCCTCGAAATACAATGTATTTAGCATCCCAACTCTCATTCTTCTTAACAGAGGCGAAATAATCGCTCAACAAGTAGGCGCAGGTTCTAAAGAAACTTATCAAAATATGATTGATAGAGCACTAGAAAAAATTTAGGCTCTACTAATTTTCTTCTTTTTATTCTAAACTATTAATATTACAATTATCCAGTTTAGTCTATGTCACTAGGAGAAATTGATACATTAAATCTCACTTTCGAAAAGCTACAAGCATTATTTGACGAATCTCAAGGATATTACGAATCTTTTCTTGACGCAAATAATTTGTACAAGGCAGGAAAACTTTCAGACAAAGAGTTCTTTCAAAAATTAGGTGATTACACAGTTGCTTATTCTGCTTTGGAGTTTTTAGCAATTAAAACACTAATGGAGATGAAAAAAACACTTGATAAGGTTGCAAGTGGATCTTCTACTGGTACACAATCTCCTGGCTTAATGCCTGGAATGGGACAACCTGGAATGATGCCAGGTATGAATCCAGGTGCACGTGTTGGTACTGCAGATAATCCTGTTGGAGGACCTCCCTCTGTAATGTCTGCACCTGATGCATTTAATCAACCTGGAACTTTACCATCACCTGATCCCTCGTTGCTTCCTCCAAAACAAAGTGCTGGAAACTGTCCTTCATGTGGTGCAGACCTTAGAGCAAATGCAAAGTTTTGTACTAAATGTGGCACAAAATTATAGTTACTAAATTAAGTTCGTTCCACACTCTCTACAAAATTTGGCACTAGATGAATTTTTTCCACCACACTCTGAGCAAAACTGTTCTGAATCTGATGACTCATCAGAGTTTGCACTACCGTATAGTCCAGAACCCAACACTGCACCAGTTGGTACATATTTTTCGTCATCAATAATTTCAACCGGAGCAAAGTCTTTTTCATCTATATATGTCAGTAGCCTAGGAATACCTTCATCTTTATTCTCCGGGTCTGGCACCATATCTCCTAACCAAAACGAAAATCTCATCAAAGTTAATTCTGGAGTAGAAAATGCAAGTGTATGACTAGACATGTAATCATTTGCAGCTTCTTTTCCATTGAATACTTTCATGAATTAATAATTTTTGATAGGTGTATAATGTTTTCTAGAAATGGACCGAGAGGGAATCGAACCCTCGACATCCACGTTGCGAACGTGGCGCTATACCCCTAAACCATCGGCCCAATTTTTATCATTTTTATTCGGTGTATAATCATTTACTCAACTAATATAATGATAAAACGTTCAGAATAATTATGACATATGATACTGTTATAGTAGGCTCGCATGTTGTACACCAATCAGGTATCATAGAGAAGAATATTGTAATTGATGAGGGTAAAATTATAGAATTTACAACTGACATTCCATCATGTGATAATAAAATTGACGCTATGGGACTGGTTAGCATTCCAGGTTTAATTGATACACACATGCATTATGGTGTATATTCTCCAATTGATCGGGCAGCTACAACAGAATCTCATGCAGCAGCAATTGGTGGTGTTACAACCATGATGAGGATGTTAAGATTGGATGGCTCTTTTAGTATAAATCTTGAAAAACAATTAGATGCAAGTTCTAATTCGCATTATGTTGATTACGCAGTTCATGCATCAATATTTAATCAAACTCAGATTGATGAAATGGAGTTATGTGTTGAAAAAGGAATTACTTCTTTCAAGCTGTACATGAATCTTGGTGGTGAAGTTGGACATGTTTACATGGAAATGAAACCAGGAGAGACAAAATTAATTGATTCACATGTAGAGGTAAATGATGGTATAGTTGAAAATGTTGTTAAAAATGCATCAGAATTAAAATGTCCTGTATTAGTTCATGCTGAAGATTATCAAGAATGTGAATGTGGAATTAAAACTGCAAAAGAAAAGAATCGTGATGGATTAAATGCTTGGTCTGAAAGTCGTTCACCTGATTCTGAAGTGAAATCAATCAAAAAAATTTCTGAGTATGCAAGAAAATATGATTCAACAATTTACTTTGTTCATATTGGCTCTGCAAGTGCATTAGAACAAATAAGAATTGAAAGGCAAAATGGAACAAAAATTTTTGTTGAAACATGTCCTCATTATCTTACGTTATCACATGAAACACAAAAAGGATATCTTGCTAAAGTTATGCCTCCAATCAGAACCCAAAATGATGTTAATTCCGTATGGGAAGCAATTAAGCAAAATCAAATTAATACAATAGGAACAGATCATGTTGCTAATCAATTAAAACTAAAAACTGATGGAGATAGTGTTTGGGATGCACTTGCAGGTTTTCCTGGAGTGGGAACACTTCTGCCCATCTTGCTCAGTGAGGGTGTTAACAAAAACAAACTTTCTTTAAACCAGTTGATCGAGTTGACAAGTTTTAATGCATCAAAAATATTTGGCATGACTTCTAAGGGCAGTATTGAAATTGGTTATGACGCTGATATTACGATCATAGATATGAAAAAAGAGCAAAAAGTGGATTCTTTTCTCTTTGGCGGATTTTCTGATTATCTGGTTTATGATGGTTGGAATCTCAAAGGCTGGCCAGTGAAAACAATTGTTAGAGGTGAAACAGTATCTGAAGACTTTGAAGTTGTTGGTAGACGTGGATTTGGCAAATTAGTACCTAGAATTTTAAGTTAAGACATCAAACTTTCCGTTTGTTTTCGCTTTGTAAATAACATCTGGTTTTTTAGTAAATATTCCAACTTCTAAAACACCTGGGATTTGCAGAATTTTTTGTTGTAATGATTTTGGATTTTTTATCTCACCAAAATTACAATCCAATATTATATTCCCATTTTCTGTTACAAATGGGTATCCTCTATCAAGAGAACGTAGAACAGACTCACCACCAATTTTAGTAACATTTTTTTTAACAATATTTCTTGCCAGTGGGTGAACTTCTACTGGAACAGATCTGTTAAAATTATTTACAAATTTTGTTTTATCTGCTATTATCACTACTTTTTTTGCTAAAGACATTAAGATATTTTCTCGTAGTAATGCTCCTCCACCACCTTTTATTAAAAATTTATTTTTGTCAATTTGATCTGCACCATCAAACACTACATCAATGTGTTCAACTTGATCAGTTTCAATTAATGGAAGATTACCTTCTTCTGCCACTAATTTGATTTGTGTTGATGTAGGCACACATCTAATGCTAAAATTTTTTGTTTTTACAAATTTTGATAATGTTTTTACAAAAGTAGTTGCAGCTCTACCACTACCAAGTCCAACAACATAATCATCTTTTACAAATCTCAGTGCGTCCACAGACAATGCCTTAATGGCATTATCAAATGACATTAATCCACCTCAGCTTGATCAATCTTTGATAAGGTGTCCATTACTCTTTTTTTAATAGCAGTTAGATCATCATCTTCCTCATCATCAATCTCAGGTTCTGGAGGAAGTTGTACTGTTGGTTTTACTTTTTCTTGTATATTTTGTTCTGGAATTGGTGGTTTAATTTCGGTTGTACTTATTATTGGCTTTTGTTCTGTTTCTATTTTTGATTTTTTAGGTGGTGGTGTAATAACATCGCTATCTAATTGTGCTAACATTTGATCGTATTTTGTTTGTTTGTGTGAATCAAGTTTTGGAACAGACGTTAATGTAGTAATTTCAAATTTCTTTGCCACTTCATTTTTTATTTCTGGTGTTTCTAACTCTGATACAATATTATCATTAACTTCATTTTTGTGTGTATCTATCGTTACGTTATGTTCTGTATGTTTTACTTGTGATTTAATTTCTTTGGTGGTTAATTCTACTTTCTCGGTTTGACTTGCTTGGATTTTTGATGTCAATTCGTATAGTCTCTGATCTAATTGTGATAATTTTTGATCCATTAATGTGATTAAACCTTCACCTAATGGTCCTAGGTCTGGGTGTTTACTTACAATCTGCAGTTTTTCTATTCTAGCAATAATTACTCCAAGTTGGTGTTGATATCTTAGTAGTAATCTATCGCGTTGAATTTTTGATAATCCTGAATCATCATCGTATAATCTAGAAATTGTCTTTGTTAGAATGTCCTTTTCAATTTCTAACGCATGTAATTGGTTTTGAACATGGGTATTTGCTCCAATCTTTGGCTGCTGATTATTTTTTAATGAAAAAAATTGATTTAACATCTATGTGTACCATTTGATCCATGAGTATCTTCTTAGTTTTGCGTCAGGATAACCGCAACTTGCACATCTTTCATGACGTTTATGATATGAGTTTTTACCACATCTTCTACATCTGATATGAGTTTTTTTCCTAGACATCAAGCCCATTGATGGTGTTCCTCTACCCATAGTAATTCACCTATTTTGGAGGTGGGGAAATCATAATTACATTATCCCCACGAACAACTATGGATCCAAGATTTTTTGAATCGCCTTCAGAAGGGATCTCTTCTGATTGGTCGAGTAGCAGGTTCATGTGTTGATCAAAGCCCAACAAGTTTCCTCGTATTGTCTTATTACCTTTGAGCTTGATGAGTACTACCTTATTGATACTCTCATCCAGTACTTTTACTGCCATATCTACGGACATTTATTTCACTTATTGGATCACCTACTGAGGAGTGTATTAAACGTTGACTGGTAAAATTTTCACCTTTGTTCGGTAAGTCAAGATTGACACTCTTTTACCAGATTTCGAACAATTTCACTAAGAAATCGTTGCCCATCCTTCTTTGTTGCACCTGTAGGATCGCCCCATACACCATTCTTTGTGACCTTAGGAAAACCACCAGCTTTAGTAGAAAGCTTACTAATTCTTTTCTTTTCTTTTTCGCTTAATTCCTTTGTAATAAGACCTTTTTTTGCCTTTTTCATTTTTACCTTGTTTGAGATAGCTAACATGAGTGATGTTTCTACAAATCCTGCATGATCAAATTCATGATCCATAAAATGCCAATATGACAATGAAGAGACGTAAGTAAGTTTTTTCATGTGGTTTAAAACTTGTAAATTTCCATGATGACCATTTAAGATGAAAATTTTCTTAATGTGATTTTTTCTAAGTGAGAGAATAACATCATCTAGAATTTTCCTAAGATTGTTTGCTTTTAGGCTCGTATTGAAAAGAGGCTCATGCTCCCATGATACTCCATAACTAATGGTTGGAAAAACTATGAAACCACATTTTTTTGCTAAACGTGAGGCTATCTCTGTAACAATATCAGAATCAGTTGATATTGGTAGATGGGCTCCATGCTGCTCAATTGAGCCTACAGGAATGATTACTGTAGGCTTTTTTGATTTGATTAATTTTCTAAATTCGGGATCATATAGATCGTTTATGTTCATTACTTTCACTTATTTTTAGTGTGAACTTTTCTCCAACGAACATCCAATTTATTTGAAAGATGCATTTTTGTTGCTTTAAGTAAAGTTTCAGCCTCTAACTTTTGACCTTCACGTTTTATTGATTCTAATGTATCATCAGGAGTAACTTTAAACGAATCTTGGAAAATTATTGGTCCTTGATCAAGATTTTCTGTTACATAATGAGATGTAACACCAATAATTTTTGTTCCTCTTTCAAATGCTTGTTCATATGCTAATGCACCAGGAAATGCTGGTAACAGTGAAGGGTGAATATTGATTATACGATTAGGATATCTCCAGACAAAATTCGGTGAGAGAATTCTCATATATCTTGCAAGAACAATTAAATCAATATCATATTTTTTACAAATCTGCAAGATCTTTGTCTCAGCTTTATCTTGATTTCTTTCATTAATCATGACAAATGGAATCTTTGCCTTTTTTGCTATTGAAGACAATGTTTTTTCAGTACCAACTATTACAGAAATATTTCCTTTAATCTCCTTTTTAGATCTAGATTTCAATATAGTATTCAGACAATGTGGCTCTTTTGTAACAAAAACTGCAATATTTTTTTGAGAATTTGTTTCATGATGAGTATTAACCTGCATTTTTAATTTTTTAGCAAGTTTTTGTATATCAGAATCAAATTTTTCTGTATTAATTTTTGATGTAAATGATACCTCAAGATACATGCCAAAAAGTCCTTTGATTACATTTTGGTTAACTTGTTCAAGATTACCATTCTTTTCAAATACAAAATTTGTAAAATTAGCTACAATTCCTTCCTTGTCTTTACCTACAACAGTTATTCCAACTAGTCTTTTTTTCATGGCGTCGATGATCTTGTATTACATATATGCTTAAGGTATTTGAGTCAAAAAAACTGGTGCGGGAGGTGGGATTCGAACCCACGAACTCCTAAGAGACAGGGTCCTAAGCCCTGCGCCTTTGACCAGGCTGGGCGACTCCCGCAAACAATTAGCAACAACAGACAAATTTATCGGTATTGGAATGATTGTAAATGGGTAAATTGTTTGGCACTAATGGCGTTCGTGGAATTTTTGGCGAGGACTTTAATTTAGAATTCATTAATGATTTAGTCACATCAATTGCAAACCATTACCAAAGTGGAAAAATTTTAGTTGCAGTTGATGGAAGGAATTCAAGTTCCATAATTGAAAAAATTGTTTCTTCCGCATTGAATTATTCTGGATTAGATTGCCATTTAGCTGGTCTAATTCCAACTCCATGCTTAGAACTTGCAACAAAAAGTCTAGGCTATGACGGTGGTATAATGATCACTGCTTCTCACAATCCTCCTGAATATAATGGAATTAAATCTGTAGCATCAGACGGTGTTGAAATTTCACGTGATGACGAAAAAAAAATCGAGGAGATATATTTTAACCAAAATTGGAAAAAAGCATCAAAATTTGGTGTTACAAAAAATGAGGATGGGGCAATTCAGGTATACGTTGATGGGATAAAATCTCATGTTGACGTCTCAAAGATAATTTCCAGAAAACTTAAAGTTGCGCTTGATCTTGGCAATGGTGCACAAGCAATTACTGTAATCCGTTTATGTAAAGAGTTAGGATGTGATGTTTTTACAATAAATGAAAATATTGATGGTAATTTTCCTGGCCGAGGTTCAGAACCTACACCACAAAATTTATCAGATCTTTCAAATCTGGTAAAAAATAATCAAGCAGACCTTGGAATAGCATTTGATGGAGATGGTGATCGAAGTATAATATGTGATAATGAGGGTAAAGTTATCACTGGAGATAGTTCTGCAATTCTATTATGTAATTACCTACTAGATAAAAATCCTAATTCGACAGTAATTACTTGCTTAAATTCTGGGACAACAATTGAAAAACTTGTATCACGTACTGACTCTAAAGTAATTAGAACTAAAGTAGGAAGTGTTGAAGTTTCAAGAAGAATGGTTGTTGAAGGTGCACTTGTTGGGTTTGAAGAAAATGGTGGTTTTATGTATGGAAAACATAACCAAGTTCGTGATGGAGCTATGACATTAGCATTAGTTCTAGATTTACTGGCAGATTCAGAAAAATCTTTAGCTGAAAATATCAGATCTCTCCCTATTTCATATACCACAAAAGATAAGATTCCATGCTCAACTGATGATGCAGACAAAGTCATATCTCAACTTTTGAATGAATTTCCAGATTCAGATACATCTGATGGCATAAAAATTACTTTTGACACTCAAAACTGGATAATGGTTAGACCTAGTGGTACTGAGCCAATTATTAGAATATATGCTGAATCAAATAATCAAAAAAACCTTGATGATTTAATGTCCAAGTATACTAAGAAAATTAATTCAATCATACTCAGATAACATATTTAAGACGAGTTCAAGGCATTTTTTGAATGGCTAAAGCATATTACGTAAAAAATGAAACCCCAGCAGAGCTTGTCAATCCAATTTTGGAGGCATTAAGAGTAGCAGCTACTACTGGAAAAGTTAGAAAAGGTACTAACGAAGCAACCAAAGCCATTGAAAGAGGAATTAGTAAATTAATCATAATTGCTGAAGATGTTGAACCACCAGAGGTAGTTGCACATCTTCCATTAATTTGTGAAGAACAGGGTGCAGCATATGCATTTGTTCCAGATAAACAAGAATTAGGAAAAGCACTTGGAATTGATGTAACATCTGCTGCCGCTGCAATCTTAGATGCAGGTGATGCACAACACATTATTGATGAAGTTGTTGCCTCCCTTACAAAAGCTAAAGGTGGCGATACTGAACAATGAGTCAGCAACCACAATCTGATGAACTAAGTTCTGCAGAAATTATTCAAATTGTTGGCAGAACTGGAATTGCTGGCGAGGTTATACAAGTAAGAGTTAAAATTTTAGAGGGAAAAGATAAAGGACGAGTTCTTACAAGAAATGTTAAAGGTTCTGTTAGAATGTCTGATATTATCATATTACGAGAAACTGAACGTGAAGCTAAGAAAATACATTAGTGATGTAAATGAGTCTTTTAGTAAAACCATGCAATTTTTGTGATAGACCTGTTGCAAAAGGTTCAGGAACAATGCTTGCGTTAAACAATGGTACTGTTATGTGGTTTTGTTCAGCAAAATGCAAAAAGAATATGCTTGATTTAAAACGTGATCCAAGAAAATTAAAATGGACAAAAAAATACGTTAAAGGCGGAATTAAAGTCAAGAAGTAAATTGACTGAGCAAACTCTATTCATAGTTAAGCCTGATGGTGTTAAGCGACAATTAGTCGGTGAAATAATTTCTAGATTTGAAAAGAAAGGATTTGTTATACAAAAATTAAAGATGTTCACTTTTACCAAGGAACTTGCCTCAGAGTTTTATTCTGTTCACAAAGAAAAACCATTTTTTGATGAATTACTATCCTACATTACTTCAGGACCTGTAGTTGTTGCAGTAATTGAGGGAAATAATGCTGTTGCAACAACTAGACAAATGGTAGGTGCCACAAAATCATTTGAGGCTGAACCTGGTTCTATTAGAGGTGATTTTGGATTAGGATTCACTGAAAATATCATACATGCTTCTGACTCTTTAGAAAGCTTTGAAAAGGAAGTGAATGTAGTATTCAAGTGATTAACGTTGCAAATAAGACAACCAATTGTGGCCGTTCTAGGTCACGTTGATTCAGGAAAAACATCAATCTTAGATAAGATTCGTGGAACAGGGGTTCAATCAAGAGAAGCTGGTGGTATAACACAGCATATTGGTGCAAGTTTTCTTCCAGATGAAACTATTAAGAAATTATGTGGTTCATTATATGATAAACTAGGTCAATCTGAAACTAAAGTACCTGGCATTCTTGTTATTGACACTCCTGGTCATGAGGTTTTTACAAATCTTAGAGCAAGAGGCGGTTCTGCTGCAGATATTGCAATTCTTGTAGTCGACATAAACAGAGGATTACAACCTCAAACAAATGAAAGTTTGAAAATTTTAGAGAGTAGAAAAGTTCCTTTTGTTGTTGCCCTGAATAAAGTGGATATGATATCAGGTTGGCAAAAAAATGACCTTCCCTTAATTTCTCAAGCAATAAAAAGTCAGAGTGCACCTGTTCAAACAACAGTAGATGAACAGATCTACAATGTGGTTGGGGCTCTTTCAATTTTAGGCTACCAATCAGAGGCATTTTATCGAGTTCAAGATTTTTCTAAAGAAGTCTCAATTGTACCTATTAGTGCTAGAACAGGCGTGGGAATTCCCGAATTGCTAGGAGTATTAGTTGGCTTAACACAACAATATTTGAAGAAAAAACTAGAGCAAGAAGAAAAAACTACTCGAGGCATTATTCTTGAAGTAAATGATGAAGTGGGTTTAGGACCAACAGCAAATATGATTTTAGTTGATGGATTTTTGAAAAAAGACGATAATGTTATTGTTGCTAAAAGAGATTCTGTTATTGTAACTAAACCAAAGGCATTACTACTACCAAAGCCATTAGATGAGATGCGCGATCCTAGGGATAAATTCAAGCCTATTGATGAAGTACAAGCAGCTGCAGGAATAAAAATTGCATCACCAGATCTTGATGGCGTGTTGCCCGGTAGTACAGTGTATGCTACATCTGAAAATGCAGAGGCTGAAGAATTCAAAAAATCATTGGAATCTGAAATGAAATCAGTATTTATTGATACTGAAACAACAGGTCTAATTTTGAAATGTGACACCATAGGGTCATTGGAAGCATTAACTGAGATGTTAAGACGGAAACAAATTCCAATATCCAAGGCTGACATTGGTCCTGTAACTCGTCGTGATGTTATGGAAGCAAAAGCAATTAAAGAAAAAGATCGACATTTGGGTGTAATTCTATCTTTTAATGTGAAAACGTTTGATGATGCAACCACTGAATCTGAAGAAAGCCATATTCGTATTTTTGAAGATAAAATAATCTATAGTTTAATTGATAATTACAGTCTATGGGTTGAACAAGATAGTGCTGATGTTGATAGTGCGATTTTTAATGAAATGACACCCATCACAAAATTTACATTCCTTAAGGGATATGCCTTTAGAAATAACAATCCAGCAGTATTTGGAATTAGAGTTGATGCAGGATTACTACGTCAAAAAATACCATTTATGAATAAATCTGGAAAAAAAATAGGTATTATACACCAACTTCAAAATGATGGAAAAACTGTACCTTCTGTAAAAACAGGTGAAGAAGTTGCATGTTCTGTTCAGAATGTTACTATAGGTAGACAGATATCTGAAGAAGATGTATTTTATTCACTTCCATCGCCTGATGAAGCAAAAAAAATTCTAAAAAAATATATGCATAAATTAGATTCAACCGAATCGGAAATTTTTAAGGAAATATTAGAGATACAAAGAAAAATTAATCCAGTTTATGGTTACTAATTTAAGGAATATTTCTTACAGATCATATGAATTCCAGGTTCACCTACTGCTCCAATCATTTTATCAATAGGTTTTCCACTTCTAAACATAATGAAAGTTGGAATTGATTGAACACCAAATTTCATTGCAATGTTTTGATTCGTATCCACATTTACTCGTGCAAAACTAACATGTTCATATTTTTTGGCAAGTCTAGTAAAAATTGGGTGCATTGATTTACATGGTCCACACCATTCTGCCCAAAAATCAACCAAAGTAAGATTATCCTTAGCAATTTGTTTTTCAAAATTTGATGCATCTAAATCAATTATCGAGGTTTTTCCAGAAATATTTGATTTATCATGAAGTTTCAACATTTCTTCTAATTGTTTTTTCTTGAGTTTTTCTAATTCTTCATCTACCATATTTGATATTTCCATTCATTTAATAATAATTTTTACAAATCTAATAGAAATCTCATAGTTACTAGTTTTTCTTGTTTTATTTCCATTTCATGAAAAGTTGGAGATTTGATTTCTACCTTGAATCCATGCTTTTTGATATCAATATCCTCACCAAAGATTTGGGCTGAAATTGTGTATTCTTCATTTTTTTCAAGTGTAATATCGAGTTTTTTAATTGCAAATCCTTCTGTTATGATAAGATAGATAAGATCTTCAAGCCAATTGTAGAGAAGATAATTCAGGTCTTTTCCCATTACAACAATATTTCGTTCTTCTTTCTCCTCAATCTTGGAATTATCTAGAATTGTGTCTACTACTGAATCTCCAGCCACCTTAAATGCTTCAGTTAATGAGGATGCCGTAACCTCGATAAATGCGTCAGTAGCGTGATCTAGAACTTTATAGCTCATTCACTTTGTAGGAATTTCTGTTATTAATGAGTTAAAGTAAACAGTAAAGTCTTAAAGGTACTTTTATGATTTTTTTTTGAATGGAACTACCACGCGGAATGAAGGATTTTGAAAACTCGGAGTATTCAAAAATTGAATCTATAAGAAAGAGATTTCTTGAATTATCTAAAATATTTGGATTTGAGATTATGGAACCATCTCCACTAGAATTGCTTTCTGTAATTGAGGCAAAAAGTGGACCTTCTATTAGGGACGACGTTTATTTTTTCAGCGATAAGGGTGACAGAGAGGTTGCACTAAGATTTGATTTTACTGTAGGTCTCACACGTTATGCTGCAGAGCAAAAATCAATGAAGATGCCAGCAAAAATCTCATCCTTTGGAGGTGTTTGGCGTTATGATGAACCACAAAAAGGTCGTTATAGATTCTTTCATCAGTGGGATATTGAGATATTTAGTAAACCAAATCTAGAATATGACGCAGAGATTATAGAATTTACATCAAAGTTTTTTGAAAAAATACAATTAAAAAATATTGTTATTGATATTTCACATAGAAAGTTAGTTGAATCCTACATCAAAAAAATATTCGATTCAGAAAATAATGAACTAATTTCTGATATACTAAGAGCTGTTGATAAAATTCAGAAGAAACCTAGACAAGAAATTCTCAAAGAGTTTAAGGAAAAAGGTTATTCTACTGATAATTTAGAAAAAATTATTACATTTTCTGAAATTCACGGGTCTCCTGAAGAAATAGAGAAAAAATTTGACACCAATTTACTTGAGAGTTGGGATGAGTTAAAAACAGTTTTCAAATCTTTACAAAATCGTAATGTAAATAATATTCAAATAAATTTTGGTATAGTTCGTGGATTGGACTATTATTCAGGTATAGTTTTTGAAGCCTTTGATACAAGTTTTGATATCGGTGCTTTGATTGGTGGTGGTAGATATGATAGTTTACCAAGTGTATTTGGAAGAAATGATCTTGGAGCTACTGGTGTAGCCGGTGGTGTTGAAAGAATAATTTTATCACTTGAAAACCAAAATTCTATGTTACAAGAGCAAGATTCTAGAATATCTATATTATATGTAAATGATGAAATGCAACCAATTGCAATTAATTTAGCTTCAACATTGCGTAGTAAAGGAATACTGGTAGATATTGATCTTGCAGGGAAATCATTAAAAAAACAAATGGAACAATCAACTAGTGCAAAATTTGCATTAATTATTGCCCCAAAAGAATTTGCTAATGGAACTGTTATCATAAGAGATATGACTAATAGGACTGAGAAAGAAACTAAGGTCGAAAATTTACTTTCTGATCCACAATCAGTTCTTAATTTGTAAATGCTCTCGTTAACATCATTATTTCTGGTCCATTAGTTAGTGTTCCAACTACCATAGACTTACTATTTACCAATATGCCAGATGAAAGGAAAGGAAGTCCACCATTAATTGTTGCATGTTCAACTTTTACATCCAAAATGTTACTAATCATTTTTACATCTTCATCATCAGTTTCTGGGTGAACTACACAACCAGATTGTGATGCTGCCATAACGGCACCAACCTGATGAAATCCTGCAATTTTTGTCTGTAAAACTTCAATATCTAGAACATCTTCAATTTTTTGCATTGACTCTTTTGGTAAACTAGTAGACACTATGCCACCCTTATTATTTACACACATCATATTTCCAAGTGCGTTTGATTTTACATCTAGAACATCTACATTGAGGTCGGTTTTCTTTTTTATTTTTCCAAGTTCTTCTTCAGAACATGTGTTAGGTAATAGCATCCCATGATTATTCACAACCATCAATATACCTAATAATCTGGTATTTGCTACAGACGTTACAATATAATCTGTTTGTAAATATTCAGACAGTTTTTTTGATTTTGTGGCAGCAAATCCATTTGGAACAAAAACAAACTCATCGTTTACCTTGGTATATATGCCAATATTTGGTCCCCTGTATACGTCGAATTTTATTATATCCAATATGATGTTCATCTTTGAAAACGATATGAACGTACGCTAATTTGTGTAAAAACAGCGTTATAAAAAATAAATTTTTGATAATAGATCGTTTAGTTTGTACTAATATTGTCTAGATTTAAATAATATTCAAAGTGAGAAATTCTATGCCAATACTAGAAAATTTCTGTAAAGACGACAAAAAACCAATTGGTAAGATCATTGACGGACCATCAGGTAACTTCCACTGGGTTTGGCCATCTCAAGCTGGTGAAGCAGGTAATGACTGGGACGCATCAAAAGATGAGAAAGTTCTAGCTGATTACGAGAAACACGGCGAAAAAATGGTGAAACTTGGAATCACTGGTACCATGGTAGCAAATGATTGGGATGTTTGTGTAGCAGATGGTGCATGCATTGAAGCATGTCCTGTTCAAATATTTCAGTGGTATAGAACTGACAAAGATATCTCAGGCATTGATGCAGTAAATGATACTACTGACTGGAAAGGCGAAGGCACAACTGAAAAAGAAGAACGACTCGATTACACAGACAAAGCAGATGCAATCAGAGAACATGACTGCATTTACTGTATGGCATGTGTATCAGTTTGTCCTCCACAAGCAGTACTCGTTGATCAAGCCAATATGGAATGGCACGAGAAAGCAGCTGGTACTTTTGTGAAGATGGAATCTGGTTCAGAGAATCCACACGCACACGATTAGAAATAATATCTAATCTTTTCTTTATTTTTCATTTTTTATCTATGAGTGGTGTGTATACTAATCATGCATAAAATTGGAATTGACCTTGGTGGGACAAAGACAGAGGGGATTCTATTAGATGATAATTTTGAAATTATTGAAAGGACAAGAGTCAAAACAAATCAACAAGAAGGATACTCGTCAATCCTTGATTTAATTAAAAATCTTGTTGATGACTTGAGACAGAAAACTGATCAAAAAACATCTCTAGGAATATGCACGCCAGGTTCATTATCAAAAAAATCTGGTTTGATAAAAAATAGTAATACACAATGTCTAATTGGTAAAGATCTTAAAACTGATCTAGAAAATATTTTCAAACATGATATTTCTATTGAAAATGATGCAAATTGTTTTGCGTTAGCAGAATCAAAACTTGGAGTGGCAAAAAATTTTGATGTTGTCTTTGGTGTAATAATGGGTACTGGTGTTGGTGGTGGTCTGATAATAAATGATCATATTCACAATGGTAGAACAAATATTGCTGGTGAATGGGGTCACCATTGCATTTGGCCCCAAGGGAACTCTTGCTATTGTGGAAAACAGGGATGTGTGGAAACTTACCTTAGTGGCCCTGCACTAGAAAAAAGATGGGAACAGCTTACAAATAAACGACAATCATTAACTGAAATTATTCAGAAAAGTGACGATAATTTACTCCAGAAATGGAAAACTGAATTTCTAGACAACTTTGGTTTGGCACTTGGAAATGTGATTGATATCTTAGATCCAGACGTAATTGTTTTAGGCGGAGGACTATCCAACATTCCATTCCTATATGATGAAGGTAAAAATTCAGTATACCAGAAAGTCTTCAGCGATCAAATTGATACCCCAATTCTAAAAAATAGTTTGGGTGATTCTGCTGGAGTTTTTGGCGCTTGTATGATATGATGATTTATTGAGGTTCTATTGTTGCTGGAGGTTTACTGGAAATTACATAAGATACCCAAGTTACTTCTTCAATTTCATTTGTAATTCTATTACTAATTTTCTCTAAAATTCCATGTGGAAGTCTAGTCCAATCTGCAGTCATTGCATCAATTGAATCAACAATTCGTACAGTAACAATGCGTCCATATTTTCTTTCATCACCAACTACACCAACTGCTTTATCATCTCCCACAGCAGCAAATGCCTGCCAAACCTCATTATATAATCCAGCATCCCATAATTCTTCCTCTATGATCTTACTAGCTTTTCTTGAAATTGATAGTTTTGTCGGGGTTACTTCTCCGATGACTCTTACGGACAATCCAGGTCCTGGAAATGGATGTCTTTTGACTAATTTTTCAGGAACACCAAGAATTTTTGCAACTTCTCTAACTTCATCTTTATATAATTCCCTTAATGGTTCTAAAATTTCTAAATTCAACCAATCTGGCAAACCACCAACGTTATGATGTGATTTTATTACAGACGCTGGTCCTTTTGAAACTCCACTCTCAATTACATCCGGATACAATGTTCCTTGTGCTAGCCATTTGAATGGACCATTTTTTTCAGCGAAATCTGTAAAAACTCTAATAAACTCTTCACCTACAATTTTTCTCTTCTGTTCCGGATCCAAAACCCCTCTTAATTTTGAAAGAAATTTTTCTTGAGCCTCTATTTTATGGAAATTTAATGAAAAATTTTTCATAAACATTTCTTCAATCTCTTCTGATTCATTCAGACGTAACAAGCCGTTATCAACAAAAACTCCTGTTAATCTCTCTCCTATTGCTTTATGAATTAGTAGCGCTGCCACCGTTGAATCTATTCCTCCACTAACGCCACACAATACATTTCCATCAATTTTTGTTAATTCATTTACGGTTTTTTCAATAAATCCTTCCATTGTCCAATCTTGTTTTGCTTTACAAATTTTCAAGACAAAATTCTTCAAAATGTCAGTTCCTTGTTCAGTATGGATAACCTCAGGATGAAACTGAATGCCAAATACAGTTCTATCTTTATTAGCTATAGCTGCTGCATGTGCATTATCAGTGTGACCAATAATATCAAATTCATCAGGAATCTTTTCTGCCTCATCACCATGACTCATCCATGCTCTAATTGATTCACCCAACCCATCTAATAATTCAGAATTATCATCCATCATCAGTAATGATGAACCATATTCTTTGTTTGCTCGTTTGACCTTTCCACCAAATTTATTGACAATTAGTTGGTGACCATAACAAATTCCAAGTATTGGTAGTTCAAACTCAAAAATTTCGTTCTCTGGAAATGGTGCATCTGAATTATAAACACTTGAAGGTCCACCAGAAAAAATTATTCCTTTTGCTTCTTTCTTTTTTAATTCATCTATTGATATATCGAATGGAACTAATTCGGCATATACTGAGAGTTCTCTAATTCTTCTACAAATTAGATGGCTGTATTGAGAACCAAAATCTAAAACAACGATTTTATCCATTCTATCACTTTGAAGAATTTTCTATCATTCGTGTTAATGACCATGTAGCAGTATTGATAATTTCATCAATTCTATTTTTTTCGCGATAATTTTTGATAATTATCTCTCTAATTGCACTTCCATTTTTATTAATAATACAATTAATAACAGATTCTTCAGGAATCTGACCATTTTCAACTAGTCTATCATCACTTTTTTTCATCTCACCAATAATTCGTTCAACAAAAAATGTTCTTAGTGGTGGAATTTCGGGCGTTAATCCAATCCCGTCTTCTAGAATGATTGATACTTGTTCTGGTGTAACAATTGCATTAGCAATAATTTCACCATTTTTACTTTTTTTAATTGGTATTGTTTTATCTGTTTTTTCTAGTACTTCTGAGTTATTTTTTGAAATGGAATTACTTTTTGGTAAATCAGATGCTTTTGTGAAACTTGAATCTTTAAGACTCACATCTAATATGTCTAAAGTTTTTTGTAAAAATGCAATTTCGTCTTCATATTTAGCTAGTTTTTCGATTATTGTCTCTTTTAGTTGTACCATATTCTGAATTTGTTCATCAGTATATTGCATATTTGTTAGAGAACGTATTCCGTATTAAAACGCATTCTAATTGCCTACGATGCACTGAAGGTCAACCATACTAATTTTTTTGAATCCTTTAATCGATCTTGATGTAGTATAAAGCTCAGAATCAGATTTTCTCGCAAGCCATTCTAGTAATTTTTTGCCACATTCTAATTTTTTCAATTTAGTTTTTCGATCGATCACTTGCTTTTTTGAATATTTACCAATTTTATTACCAAAATCCATTCCAAACAAAATAATTTTTTTTGCATTAAAATTTTCCGCCAAGAAAACACATCTATCACCATCAGTAAATCCACCAAAATTTTCTAACTTTCCAAATTTTTCTGTTTGTGTTGTGCCAATTTTATTTTGAAACTCTGCAACAATACCTAATTTATCATAGTTATTTCCATGTGCATGTATAATTATTGGAATTTTTGTCTTACCAATTTTTTTGATGCTTGCAATATCACCATCTAGATCTGTAACTAAAATTTGTGGCTTAATATTATGCTCAAGTAATGCTTTAACCGCACCATCTGCAACAATTTTAGTAACATTTGGGTATTTTTTGAGTGTTGAAATTGATCTAGAAAGAGATGGCCCAGCCCCAATTATGAAAACTGTTTGTCCTTTGATAGTTTTTTTAATTTCTGATATAGGATATTTTCTTCCAATTTTTGAATTTAATTTCTTTGCAGAAACGAGATCATCATATTTTCTATATCCAAAAACATTCCTAATTTCATGATATCTTGTTTTCCATCCCCGTATTGTCATAAACTCAAATTAGATGACCTTTTCATAAATCATATGGCAAAATTAGGAAAATTATCAGTTGGAGGAAAAAATGAAACAAAAATTATGGGCATAATTAATGTCAGTCCTGAATCATTTTTCAAAAAGTCGATTAATACCACTAAATTAGAAATTTCTAAAACCATAAAAAAAATGGAGGATGACGGTGTAAACATTATAGATGTTGGTGGAATGTCGACTGCACCTTATCTCAAAACAGTAATCACTGAAAAAGAAGAAGAAAAACGCGTCTCAAAGGCCATAAAGATTATTCAAAATATTACAAATATTCCAATCTCTGTTGATACATGTAGATCAAAAATTGCACAATCTGCATTAGAATTAGGTGTTCAAATAATCAATGATGTTTCTGGTTTAAAATTTGACAAAGACATGCCAAAAATTATAGAAAGATTTCAACCCTCACTAATTGTTTGTGCCTATAGCAACAAAATAGTTGGAAACAATCATGCTGTTGAAGCAAAAAAATTACTCCAAGAAAGTATCATGATTGCCAGAAAGGCAAAAATTTCCACTGATAAAATTGTGGTTGACCCAGCAATTGGTTTTTTTAGAACAAGTGGTAGAGGATTCCCATTCACAAAAATTCGTTCTAATTGGGTTTCGAGGGATTTAGCAGTTCTACAAAATTTACGTTTTATTAAAAATAAATTTCCAGCCTTAGTTTCAGTTTCCAATAAATCGTTCATAGGAGAAATTTTACAAAAAGATGATCCAAGTGATCGATTCTATGGGACCATGGCTGCAGAACTGATTTCAATAATGCATGGTGCAGATATTCTACGAACACATAATGTGGCTGCAGCCAAAGATATTTTGAAGATAGCAAAGAGAATGTTGAAAAACACTAAGAAAGGCTTATAACGGTTTTTCATTCTCTGGTATGAGGTTCATTTGAGCATAAGAGAAGGAGTAACGTTTGATGATGTGCTCCTAGTACCCAAATTTTCTGATATTAGTAGTAGAACACAAACTGACTTATCAACAAAGTTATCAAAAAATATCACATTAAACATTCCACTAATCAGTGCAAACATGGATACTGTAACAGAATCGACTATGGCAGTAACTATGGCTAGACAGGGTGGAATCGGAATCATTCATCGCTTTTTAACAATTCAAGAGCAAGCAAATCAGGTTCTAAAAGTGAAACGCTCTGGAAGTGTAATGATTGAGAATCCATATCAGATAAGTCAAGATGAAACAATTAGTACTGCACTTGATATAATGACTGAAAAAGAAGTTTCAGGTTTGCTGGTTGTTGATTCTGAATCCAAGCTTGTTGGGATTCTCACTGAACGTGATGTATTGTTTGAATCTCTAGATTCTACAAAATTAGTTAGAGAACTAATGACAAAAGACGTCATAACCTCAAAACCTAGTATAAATGTGGATGAGGCAAAAGACATTCTAAAAAACAATAGAATTGAAAAATTACCTCTTGTTGACGATGATCAAAAAATTCATGGACTTTATACTACTCAAGACATACTAAATACTGAAAACTATCCAATTGCATCTCATGACAGTAAAGGAAGACCACTTGTAGGTGCTGCAGTTGGAGTGAAGGGTGACTTTTTGGAAAGAACAGAAGCACTTCTAGAAGCTGGTACTGATGCAATTGTAGTAGATATTGCACATGGACATAGCGAAAATGCAATCAGCACAGTGAAGAATATCAAAAAAGCGTTTCCTAACTGTGAATTGATTGCAGGAAATGTTGCTACTGCACAAGGAACTGAAGATCTGATAAAGGCAGGAGTTGATGCTGTAAAAGTTGGTGTTGGCTCTGGCTCAATTTGTATTACTAGAGTGATAACAGGTTCCGGTGTTCCTCAGTTAACAGCAGTTTTAGATTGTGCAGAAATTGGTAAGAAATATGATATTCCAATCATATCAGATGGTGGTACTAGAACATCAGGCGATGCAACAAAGGCTCTTGCTGCAGGTGCATCTTCAGTAATGCTAGGAAGTATGTTAGGTGGAACAGATGAAAGTCCAGGTTCTACTATTAGTAAAAATGGTAAGCGTTACAAAATTTACAGAGGTATGGCATCACTAGCTGCTGCAAGAGGAAGAAAATCAAAAGAAACTGGATTAGGAGATTTAGGTGATGATCTTAATGATTATGTAGCAGAAGGTGTAGAAGCATTTGTTCCATACAAGGGTTCAGTAACCGATATACTTACACAAATTACTGGAGGAATACGTTCTGGTCTCAGTTATTGTGGTGGACATACAATTCAACAAATGCAAGAAAATGCTGAATTTATCAAAATGTCTGGGGCTGGTTTTGCTGAAAGTAAGCCACATGATGTAGATTTGATGTAGCTAGTTTTTTATTGTTTTAGAATACAGTTTTTTTATGTTAAATAAATTTACTATAGTTGGTCTTATAATTGGAAGTATAATTTCAATTCTTGGTGCATCTTCAATGATTGGTTCTCTAAGCAGTCCAAATGAAATACAAGAAGATTCCGCAACATTTGCAATTGGTGGTATGGATAAAATTCAGTTTAATGCACCCAAAAATTCATCCCAATCATTAACTGTTACCGGAGATTCATTTGACATTAAAATCACAACACCAGATTCGGCTAATGATGTAGATGAAAGTTTTAAGAACAAAGCAAGCTTCTCATGGACTTCGGCTAATTCTGGTGAAATAACTATCATGATACAAAATACTGGTGATTCTGAATTTACTGAAGATTATAAATTTGAATTAGAACGAGATCCTTTGTTTTTTACTTACTCAATTTTAGTAATTATTGCGGGAATTGTGATTATTGGTTTTAGTGCAGGATTTAGTGCTAGAAAGCCGAAGGGTTTTTAGCTCAACGTTGCAATAGGATAAGAACCAATTACTCTTAGAAATGATGTACATTTTTTAATTTCTGATAGAACTTTGGTAATATCTTCATTCAATTGATGTCCAATAAAATCTACATAGAAATTATATTCCCATGTTTTACCAATTTTTGGTCTAGATTCTATCTTTGTTAAATTTATTTTATTTTCATAGAATATTCTAATTATTTCATATAATGTACCAGGTTCATGTTTTATGGAAAAAATTATAGATGTTTTGTCATTATTTGTTAAATCAGTTCCACTTTTTGATAATATTAAAAATCTAGTATAATTGTTAGAATCATTTTCTATGTTCTCTTTGATTATTGGCATGCTGTATATTGTTGCTGCATTTTTACTCGCTATACATGCAACATTTTTGTCATTCATATCTTTAACAATTTTTACACTACCTGCAGTATCATAAGTTGGAACAGTTTTGTACGAACCATTTTGTAAGAAATTCCTACACTGGCCCAGTGCTTGGGGATGTGAATAAACCGTATTTACATCATCCAATTTTCCATTTCCAATCAAACAATGTTCAATTTTGTGATATATCTCTCCAATTGCATAAAGATTTGATGAAAATAGTGCATCATAACTCTCACCAACATTTCCTTCAATAGAATTTTCAACTGGTAAAATAGAAAAATCTGATATTTCTTTTTCAGTATTATCTAATACCTGTTTGAAAGTTGAACAAGGAATAGTTGTTATTTTATCTTGGAAAAATATCTTTGATGCACTTTCACTATATGCACCACTTTCTCCTTGAAATGAAACTTTACTCATTTAATTTCATCAAACTTTAGAAAATCAGCTTGTTCAAAATCAGACGATAATTTACGATCATCAATCCAACCACATTCGCTGCATTTAACAGCATCACGAACTTTGACTACTTTTCCAAAACATTTCCTACATTTTGTATACAAAACTCCCAAATCGTGTTCATCAATCCCTGCATGAATTGTTCCATTTACATGATTGATAATTTTTAATTTAACAACATCCTTAACTAAAGCAGCATTTTTTTTCCTCAAGTGTCTTATTGTGCATATACATTCAATGTTTGATTCATTCTCTACACCATTGATGTATTTTATTGAAACTGCCATCATTGAACCCAGATTTGCTTCGACAGTTCCAACAATAATATCACCTATCTTTGGAACCATGGGGGATTTCTTATTTTGTATCGAAACTAATTGCTCTGTTTTGTTTAATTCCACAGTACCAACTGATGCAGATCTTATTGCATCCCCATCTTCAAACGTGTTATCTCCAGGAAGGTATTCTTCTATAGTTGCTACCTTTTCCCCAGGTAATCTATTTTCAGACATCGAATAATTTCTTCTTATATGACTATTAATTGTTTTTTTATTAAAGCCAATGTGGGATCTCGAAATAGTTGTTAATCTCTTCGTTTCGTAATAATTTCAATAATGCAGTTGCTTGTGGTGTGGAAAGTACTGGTTTATCAAATTGATTATCTGTAGATATTCTTGGACATGCTACTTGAATAAATGCATCGATTCCTGTGAAATTTTTCAATCTATCATTTGTAATATCTGTCATTGCAAAAAGTTGAACTGATTTTCCTTCAAGTTCTAATTCTTTTTTAAATTTTAGGGCTGTTAATTGTGCAAATTGACCCTCTTTAAGACCAACAATTATTCCAAAAGTTTGTGCATTTGTAGCTTTAAAAATTGTTAAAGTTGCTTTTTTCTCTAAAGTTTCAGAAAATTTTGTAACATCTCTTAATTCATTAAAATATGGATCTAGCACATATGTTGGTTTTTTTGTAGATAACGCAATGCCAGCAGCATGAAAATTACTTTGCCCAAGAAATAGATTAGCATCAGCAGTTTCCTTAGTTTCTATTGCTGGATAAAACTCACAGCCAAAAACCTGCCCATCATTTAACTGTCCTTTACCTTTTCCAATTTTTACTATAATGTCATTTTTTTCAAGATAATTTTTTACATTTTCTATTTCATGTAGATGTTGACTATCAGTAATCAGTGAAATTGTTTTGCCTTTGAATTTTTCAATGCATTTAGGAAGAACTCTTTCAAAAGAAATATCATCAAAAGCGTTAATCATTACTACATTATTTTCAAAAGTTTCAAGTTTATTGGTATGACCTATGTTAAAGAGAATTTCTGCACCAAGTACTTTTGCACCATTAGAATTAAGATCACAAGTTCCCCAAGTTGTATCTGCTAAAATGAAAGCAGGAATTCCAAATTTTTCCATAATGTTTGTAGCTGTTTTCTGAACTTTAGGTAAGATGCCATCTGGACCATTAAGTGCCACTGAGATTGGTTTCCTTTCTGAGATCACTTGGAAAATCCTTTCCTCGTCAATTATTATCATTTATACTAAAAACTTCTATTTTGAATTTAAACTAAACTAACATTCATCAAATAACTAAAATTGAAATCGTTTCTATCGTAGAGTATGGAGTCACAGGTAATGTATATCGGATTTGATGATACTGATTCGCCTAAGGGTATGTGTACAACGTATCTTGCATACAAAATGGTGAAAACACTCAAAAAAGAGAAAGTGACATTTCTGGATTTTCCTAATTTGATTAGATTTAATCCAAACATTCCATGGAAAACACGAGGAAACGGTGCAGTAGGTCTGACAATTTCAACAGATAATCCTCAAAAAATAAAGCGTATGATAAAAAATCTTGTTGAAAAATACTCTGATACAAAAAATGGTGCTAATCCAGGGTTAGTATTTTTTGAAAAACAAGACATACCTGACGAATTTTTGCAGTTTAGTTCAAAGGCTCTCTGGAAGTTAATTCATAGGGTGGATGCAAAGAAATTTGTTTCAAAACATAATCTAGATTCATTTTATCTGGGAAATGGTCAAGGCTTAGTTGGCGCAATTGGTGTAATTGGGTACAAATTTCTTGATCAAACTTATGAGTTACTAAGCTATAGAAATAAATCCAAATTTGGAACAAAACGAAATATTGATCACACAAAAGTTAAAGAAATGCAAGAAAAAACATTTCCACAGACATTTAACAATTATGATAAAGAAAAAGGTCGAGTTCTGATCACACCACACGGACCTGATCCAGTTTTTTATGGAATTCGAGGAGAAGATCCTTCCACACTCATTTCTGCATCAAAACTCATCAAACCTGAAGAAAAATTACACGGGTATTTAATTTTCAAGTCAAATCAGGGAACTGGTGATCATTTAAAAAATAAAATTACACTTGAAAATTTTGAACCATATACGTCTGGTACAATTACTGGAATTGTTTCTACAGTACCTATTGTAATGAAAGGCGGACATGTATTTTTTTCTGTACGCTCCGGAAATGATATTTTTAGATGTGCTGTTTACAAACCAACTAAAATTACTAACATCGCTAGAAATTTGATCATTGGTGATCGAATTCAAATTGGTGGTGGCGTAAGAAAAGCGACAAAAACTTTTGAAAGACTTGTTAATATTGAATTCATTAATGTATTAGAACTGAAAAAGAAACTTCAAACCATCAATCCTGTATGTAAAAAATGTAAAAAAAGAATGAAGTCAAAAGGAAAAAACCAAGGTTATCAGTGTGTAAAATGTGGTAGAAAATTAAAGAATAAGCAAGTCATTAAACTTCCACGTTTAATTTCTAAAACTTTGTATGTTCCAACCATTTCAGCCCATCGTCATCTTACTAGACCAAGACAGCGATTAGGAACAATAAACCAAAAAAACCAATTTTCTAGAAAAATTCAATGGATTAATACCTTCTAAATTTAGTAGCGGGGAGTAGATTTGAACTACTGATTTTCGGGTTATGAGCCCGACGGGATGACCTGACTTCCCCACCCCGCTGAAAAAAAACACATGATGTGGTATATACGCCTTTCAGATGCACAAATTAATAATAATATTCAATTAGATTTTGATTGTGAACAAAAAAATACGTATTGCTGGAATTATTGGTGCATTATTAGTATCTGTTATAATATTAACATCACCTTCAAGCCCACCGCCAATTCCAGAACCACCTCAAAATAATGCACAAAATGAGTTTATTGAAATTCTAGCTACCCATCTTGAAAAACCATGGTCAATCGATTTTGCAGATGAAAGAATATTCATAAGCGAAAAAGGTGGAACTATTAGAGTAATTAATTCTGGTGAATTATTAGAACAACCATTAGTTACATTAAGAACTGCTGATGTATTTGATGGTGGATTATTAGGCATAGCAGTACATCCTAACTTTGAACAAAATAATATTCTATATGCATACTACACGTATTCTGAAGAAGGAGAACTATGGAATAAACTAATTCAAATTAAAGAATCGGATAGTAAAATTATTGAGGCAAAGACAATACTTGATAAAGTTCCTGGTTCATCATTCAGTAACGGTGGAATTATCAAATTCGGCCCAGACTCAAAACTTTATGTTGGCACAGGGATAGTTTCTGATCTTTCTCACGAATCACAAAACTTGGAATCATTACAAGGAAAAATTCTAAGATTAAACGATGATGGAACAGTTCCCGACGACAATCCATTTGATGATTCTCTTGTTTATACATATGGACATAGAAATCCTAAGGGAATGGCATGGGATTCATTAGGAAATTTCTATCTAACTGAGATTGGTCCAACTAAAAATGATGAAATTAATCTAATTACTCCGGGAAAAAATTATGGTTGGCCTGATGTTCAATGTTACAGTACAAACGCAGAGTTTGTTAATCCTTTGAAATGTTTTGACCCAAGTCTTGAACCAGGAGGTATAATTTTCTATACTGGTGATAAGTTAGGTCTAGAAAATTTTATGATTTTGGCTTCTCAGAAAGCGTCAAATCTTTACAAAGCAGAAGTTGATGAGAATGGTGTGAACTTGGAAGGCAGTATTTTAAGTGGTGTAGGCAGAATACGAGATGTGGCTCAAGGTCCAGACGGCTATTTGTATGTGATTACATCAAATACAGATGGAAAAGCATTTCCAAGTGATGATGATGATAAATTATTGAGGATAATGAAGTAATATGGCCAATTCAGCAATACCAAAATTTTTTGAAAAAAATCCAAAAGAAAGATTGTCTATTGTACAAGAATTTGCAAATTTAACAGACGAGGAAACTAAGATATTAGAAAATGCAACTGGTGGAATTGATTTTTCACATGCAGATAAAATGATTGAGAATGCGATTGGTACTTTCTCATTGCCAATAGGAATTGCCACTAATTTTAGAATTAATGAAAAGGACTATCTTATCCCAATGGTTATTGAAGAACCATCAGTCGTCGCAGCATCATCTAAGGCTGCAAAAATCGCAAGAAATCATGGAGGATTTAAGGCAACTGCAGAAGGTAATTTCAGTATAGGTCAGATTCAGGTTGTTGATGTAGACGTACAGGAGACTATTCCCAAAATAATTTCATCGTCATCTGAAATTATTGAACTAGCAAATTCCAAAAGTGATACACTTTCAAAACTTGGTAAAGGTGTGAAAGAGATTACGTGCAAGGAGGTAAAAACTGACTCTAACTCTATGCTAGTTGTTGAGTTGCTAATTGATGTAGGGGATGCAATGGGTGCTAACGTTACAAATACAATGTGTGAAACAGTTGCCCCGTTAATTGAAAAATTAAGTGATGGAAGAACATTATTACGAATACTTTCGAATTATTCAACAAAAAGAATGGTTACAGCATCTGCAGTTTTTGACAAAGACGGTGTTGGTGGTGAACAAATAGTTGATGATATTATTTCTGCGTTTCAATTTGCAAATAATGATACGTTTAGGGCTGTCACACATAACAAAGGAGTAATGAATGGAACAATTTCAGTTGCAAACGCAACTGGTCAAGACAGCAGAGCAATAGAGGCAGCAGCACATGCATATGCAGCAAAAAGTGGAATGTACAGATCATTAACTGAATGGTCAAAAGATGATAGCGGAAACCTACTTGGAAAATTTGAGATTCCTTTATCTGTAGGCATAGTAGGAGGTGTCATAAATGATCATCCTATAGCAAAAATCTCAAAAAAAATCTTAGGCGTGAACTCTGCACAGGAGTTAGCGTGCGTAATGGCATCTGTTGGTCTTGCTCAGAATTTTGCTGCAATGAGAGCGCTTGTGACTGAGGGAATTCAAAAAGGACACATGAAACTTCACGCACGAAAACAAGATCAATAATTTAGACAAATTCAGTTTATATAACCTAGTTGAACCATGATAAAAATTGCATCAGTAAAATTCGCTATTCCTAAAGGAAGTCTTGAAGAAGCTACATTCAAGCTACTCGAAAATTCTTGGACAAAAGTTAACAGAAAAAGCAGAACTTATCGGGTATACCTAGACGATTCTGAAATCAAAGTAAAGATGTTAAGACCACAAGAGATTCCTAACCTAGTTTCTGATGGTCTTTATGACGTTGGAATAACAGGTAAGGACTGGATTAACGAAACAAAGTCAGATGTAGAACCATTAGTTGATTTGGAATATGGAAAGATCAAACTTGTCATAGCCATGCCAGACAATTTCAGATACAAATCATTAGACGATATGATTTTGGATTATTCCAAAAAGAAGAAAGTTCTTCGAATATCCTCAGAATATCTGACGAATGCTTCAAAATTCATTAAAAGTTGCAAGAGTTACAAAAAGCGATATGGCTCAAAGGATCCTATGATTGTCACACCATGGATGCGTGTTGGAACCAACAAGAATGTCCAAGTTCATTTGTCATTCGGTGCAACAGAGGCAAAACCCCCAGACGATGTGGATGCCATAATGGATGTTACAGAGACTGGAACTACTTTACAGCAAAACGGACTCAAGATTACCGATGTTGTGATGGAGTCCAGTGCACACCTAATTGCCAATAAAAAATCATTGAAGGATAAGAAAAAGCGTGAAAAGATATTCGATATTGTCACTCTAATGAAAGGAGCAGTACAAGGAAGAAAGTACTTGCACCTATACATGAACATCAGAAAGACAAATTTGAAAAGATTACTGAAAGACATCCCGTCACTGAAAAAACCAACAGTTAGTCCTCTAAGTGAGGAAGGCTGGTATGGTGTAAATACTGTAATTCTCAAATCAGATTTCCACAAATTAATTCCAAAATTGCGAAAGATCGCGCAGGGATTAGTGGTACATGAACCAAGACAGATTCTTGAGCTTGAGGAGATAAAGCGTGACGAAGAGAATTGATCAAGATATTACAGGTTCGTAACGTAGACAGTTTCGTAGAATCTAGACGTCAGAAAACCTCCACAAAAGATAGGAAAATTGTTCAGGCAATACTTGATGACGTTAGAAAGAATGGAGATACAGCTGTTAAGAAATACGAACAGAAATTCAATCGAAGAAAGACCACACAACTACGCGTAAGTAAAAAAGAGATCAAGGAAGCAAAAATCACTAAAGCACAGTTTGATGCATTACGATTATCTGCCTTAAGACTATCAAAAGCTCAAAGAACTCTTAAAAAAAGATTATTTGAATCAGTTAGTAAACTTGCTGGAATTTCTTTTACACCAATTTCAAGTGTAGGTTGTTATGTACCTGGGGGTCAAGCTAGGTACCCAAGTTCTGCCATAATGTCTACTATCACTGCTGCTGAAGCAGGTGTTAGCAGAATCGTAGTTGTTTCACCACCAGGTCCTGACGGAAAAATTGATCCAATGACAGTTTATGTTGCAGAAAAATGTGGTGCAGAACTCTACAAAGTTGGTGGTGCACAAGCAATAGGTGCTTTGGCATTTGGAACCAAATCAATACCAAAAGTTGATAAAATTGTTGGACCTGGAGGAAAATTTGTTAGTATTGCTAAATCATTAGTTAGTGATGAAACTGCAATTGATATGATTGCAGGACCAACAGAGCTTGGAATTATAGTAGATACAACTGCAGATCCTGAATTAGTTGTCATAGATCTGATTTCTCAAGCAGAACACAGTAATGATACCATGTGTTTTGTTATCACAACATCAAAAACTATGGCAAAAAAAATTCAAAAGACATTTGAGAAATTAATTCTAGATGTAGAAAGAAGCACAATTGTAAAGCAAAGTATAACAAAAAACGGATTTATTGCAATATGCAAGAATCAAAATGAAGTAATTGATTTAGCAAATAAAATTGCACCAGAACACATGGAATTAATGGTGAAAAATGCCAAAACACTATCAAAAAGAATTACTGGTCCCGGCTTACTTCTAATTGGAAAATATACACCATCATCTGCAAGTGACTATCTCCTAGGAACCAATCACATACTTCCAACTAGTGGATTTGGAAGAACTAGAGGTGGTTTGTCCGTATTAGATTTTCTAAAATTACAAACTGTGGTTGAGGCTAAAAAATCACTACTAAATGATATCTCAGATAATCTAGATACACTGACAGATGCAGAAGGATTGCCAAATCACTATAAAGCTGTTGAAAGGAGACTAAAATGAATCGCACATTTGAAAAAAAACTAAATGATCTTTCCAATCTAAAGGGATATCAAAAACCGGAAAAGGTTTCAGATGCAATCAAGCTTGACTCAAACGAAAACTTTGCAATCAAAAAAGAATTTCAGGCAGAATTAATACGTGAGGCACAGAAACGTTGTGATGTAAGACAGTATCCATTAGGCGATGTTGAAAATCTCATTTCAGCACTAGCAAAATACCTTAAGATTCCTGCTAACATGATTGGAGTTGGAAATGGTTCAGACCAAATTCTTGACTTAATGTTAGTAAACCTGTGTTCCAAGAAAACTAAAATTCTAACATCTGATCCAACTTTTGGATTCTTTGAGGAAAGATGTAAGCTTTATTCAATTCCAACGATTAAAATCCCATTTTCTGAAAAAATGAAGCTCAACATAGACGATTTCATAAGAAAATCCAAATCTGCAGACATGATTTATCTTGATTCTCCAAATAATCCTACAGGATTCCAGTTCACAAGAAACGAACTGAAGAAGCTAATCAAATCATTCAAGGGACCAATAATCATTGATGAGGCATATGTAGAATTTGCAGATACATCAGTGGTTAGTCTCGTTAAGCAATTTGATAATTTAATCGTAGTACGAACACTATCCAAGGCATTTGGATTAGCTGGTTTAAGATTAGGATATTTTGCAGCAAGCAAGAAAATAGCCGACGTCTTTACAAAAATTATACAGTATCCATATCCATTAAACACACTAGCAATTCAATGTGGAATACTGGCTTTGGAGAAATCAAACAAGATATCATCAATTTTTTCATTAATCAAAAATGAAAGAAAAAAAATCATACAAAGTTTGAAAAAAACTGGAGCATTTGACGTATTTGATTCAAATGCAAATTTTGTACTGTTTGATGCAAGAGGAGCAGATAGAAGGGTATACAATGCACTAATCGAACAAGGAATTTCTATTCGTAAACTCGGAAAACTAGGCGTGCACAAAGGGTGTCTACGAGTAACTGTAGGAACTTCTGAAATGAACTCAAAATTCTTGCTGGCAATACGTGATCTTTTAGAATGACCATGAAAGACAATTCAAGCAATATGCTTGTCTCAGATTCAGTTGTTAATGATGTAAAAGATGTTGATGCAATAATTTTTGATTGTGATGGTGTACTTGTTGATATTACAGAATCATATGATACCGCAATAAACAAAACCGTATCGTATATCTTAAACGATGTCTTAGATGTTCAAGCTGATAATATTGTTACACCAGAGATTCTCTATGGTTTTAAATCAAAAGGTGGATTTAATGATGAAGTTGCAGTTTGCTATGCAGTAATACTCACTTCATATGCAGCAAAAGAATTAGAAAAACCATTTACAGAAATAATCAAAGGCGTAATTGATAATTCAAATGAAACAGGAATACTTTCAGTGGATAAATATCTCACAAGTATTAATGTAGAAATTACTAGTATCAAAGAAAAATTGAATTATTTTGGTTCACATGAAACAAGTTATATCTATACTGTATTTGATCAGATTTTCTATGGAGCAAAACTGTATGAACAGATTTACAGTAAACCTGCAACAATAGAAACTACTGGTTTGATAGAAAAAGACAAGGTTTTAATCAATTCAGAAATAGTTTCTGCCCTACAAAGAAAATTTAGAAACAAAATTGCAATAGTTACTGGTAGAGGAAAGTTTGCTTTTTCCTATTCATTAAAAGACTTCTTGGATAGTTTTGATATTTCAAATTCTATATTTCTAGAAGACGAATCAAAAGAACTTGCAAAACCAAACGTTGAACCACTTTTAAAATCAATTAGAGGCTTAAATTCAAAACACTGTATCTATGTAGGTGATTCAATGGAAGACATGTTGATGGCAAATAAAGCCACAGAAATGGGCTTTAAAACCACTTTTTGTGGAATTTATGGAACAAGCAAAAAACCTGAAATTAAACTTGAGATGTTCAAAAATAACAATGTGCCTATAATTCTAGATTCAATTTCACAGATTCCGAAGGCATTAAATCTGGTCTAATTACATATCAAACTCGGTGTTTTCATGAAATCAAGAAAATCAAATCTAAAAAGAGAAACCAAAGAAACTAGCGTGACGGTAAATCTGAACCTAGATGGTACTGGAAAGACTACAATTAACACTGGAATTAACTTTCTAGATCACCTAATCATATCATTTGGCAAGCACTCTATGATAGATCTTTCTGTCAAGGCCAAATCAAAGGATGGTATTGAACACCATTTGATCGAGGACACTGCTATAACAATTGGCTCTGCAGTAGACAAAGCATTAGGAAAGAGAACAGGAATTACAAGATTTAGTTATGCATCTGTTCCCATGGATGAATCACTTGCAGAAGCATCAATTGACTTGGTAAAACGACCATTCAATAAGATATCACTCTCTATGAAAAGGAGTAAGATTGAAGGAATGTCTAAAGAAGACATAGAACATTTCTTTCAATCGCTCACCCAGAATCTGAATTGTTGTATCCACGTTACTGTAAAGTATGGAGACAATGATCACCACAAAATTGAGGCTGCAATTAAGTCAATTGCAGTTGGACTGAGAAATGCTTCTTCAAAAGATTCAAAACAAAAAGGAATTCCAAGTACCAAAGGCGCTATGTAATGGTTAGTGTTGCAATATTTGATTATGGTGCAGGAAACATCTTTAGTCTAAAGACTTCACTTGAAAAAAATGGAGCATCTGTAGATGTAATTACCAGTTTTGATCAAGCAAAAAATTTTGCTGGAATATTATTACCAGGAGTTGGAAATTTTGATCCAGCTATACGTAGTATACGAGATTACTCTGCAACAAAATTCAAAGATTTTGTACAAGATAAGATACCAGTTTTAGGAATATGTCTTGGAATGGAGATGTTTTTTGCAAAAAGCGAGGAAGGAAAAGAAAAAGGTCTTGATGTTCTTAATGGTGAAGTCGTATTATTACCAAAAGAAATGAAGATTCCTCATATGGGGTGGAATAGTTTGCAGATAAAAAAAGAAAGTAAAATTCTAAACGGTGTAGATGATGGTGCTTGGGTATATTTTGTACACTCATACAGGGCAAAACCATTGGATGAAGAGATTGTTGTCGCAGATGCAGACTATGGAATCAGTGTGCCTGCTGTAGTAGAAAAAGGAATTTACTTTGGAACACAGTTCCATCCTGAAAAATCTGGAAAAGTGGGGTCATTAATGATAAAAAATTTTCTCAGAGAGTGCAAAAAATGAAGATAATTCCAGCAATTGATTTAATGAATGGAGAAGTAGTTCGCCTTTTCAAAGGTGATCCAAATCAAAAAACTGTTTACAGCAAAAATCCAGTTGAGATAGCAAAAAAATGGGAAGATTCTGGTGCAGACATGCTACATCTTGTAGATCTTGATGCAACAATTGGATTAGGTGAGAATTATGAGACAATACGAGAAATCAGCAAAAATATTTCTATCCCAGTTCAGGTAGCAGGTGGACTAAGGGACATTACAAAAATTGCTAGCACACTAGACTTTGCGGAAAGAGTTGTTATTGGAACTTTAGCAATGCAACTAAAACAAAGTGAGCAAGAACAGATCTTATTAGAAATGATTTCACAATTTGGGAAACAACGTCTTGTTGTATCAATTGATCACGTTAATGGTGAAATTGTTACACATGGATGGCAGAAAAATACTGGTGTAAAATTACTAAATGCCACTAACGAGTTTACCAATGATGGATTTTCAGAATTTTTAACTACAAATGTTTCAAAAGATGGAACATTAGAAGGTCCCGACATTATGTCATTAAAACAAATATGTCAAATTAATGGAACAAATATTATTGCAAGCGGCGGAATATCAAAACTTGAAGATGTGGAAGAAATCAAAAAATGTAATCCATATGGAGTAATTTTAGGAAAAGCACTTTATGAAGGATTAATCTCAATTGAGGAGGCAAAAACAATTTGACATTAACTAAACGTGTAATTCCGTGTCTTGATGTAGCTAATGGTAGAGTTGTCAAAGGGCTACATTTTGAATCAATAAAAGATGCAGGTGACCCTGTTTTGTTGGCAGAAAAATATAGTAACGAGGGAGCTGACGAACTAATCTTTCTTGATATTACAGCGTCATCTGAACAGCGTGAAACGATAAAATCACTTGTGAAAAAAGTGGCTGAGGTAATTGACATTCCATTTACAGTTGGGGGAGGAGTCAAATCACTACAACATGCTAGGGATATCTTGCTTAATGGTGCTGATAAAGTAGCAATCAACACTGGAGCCGTGAAAAATCCTAGCGTTTTAACGGAATTAATGGAATTATTTGGTCGTCAATGTGTAGTTGTAGCAATAGATGCAAAAAGAAACTATAACGTTGAAAAAGGAAAAAATATTTTTACTGAGGACAATAAACAATTTTGGTTTGAAGTTTTCATTTATGGTGGAAAAAAGAGTACTGGTTTAGATGTGATTGATTGGGCACAAAAAGTTGAAACTTATGGTGCGGGTGAAATACTACTAACTAGTATAGATAGAGATGGAACAAAAGATGGTTATGATACTTTGCTAACACAGAAGATAGTAAGTAGTGTATCTATCCCTGTTATCGCTTCTGGTGGTTGTGGAAGTCCGGAACATATGATTGAAATATTTAAAGAAAGTGAAGTAAGTGCCGCTTTGGCTGCATCAATATTTCATTATGAAGATCATTCTGTTGACCGTGTAAAACAGATGATTAAGAATAATGGAATTGATGTAAGGTATTAGTTTTCACAGATATTACCTTTCCATCTTTCTTCTGTTCCAGGTAACACCTTATCTACAAATTGAAACGTTAATTCTTTTGGTTCTACAGTCAAATTCTTACGGTCTTCTGTGAGAGTTTTTCCTGTTATTATAACAGTCCATGTTCCAACAACATCATCTTTTGTACAAATATCCCATAGTTGTTCTAGATTTGCTCTGAAATAGAATTTGGGATCTGGATCTAGACTCCCATTGAAATTAACTTGGTAATGTAGACTACCATCTGGTCTATAGAATGATACTTCTCCATCTTCTAGTGGATGGAGACTAAGCCAACCAAAAACATTTTCTCCAAGCATATATTTTGAATTGTTAATTGTTAAGGGACCAACTGTTTGTAAATCCTCTGGAAATGGTCCATCTTCGAAGAACCCCAAATCACTAAGCTGATATGCAATTATTCCTGCAATAATAATAGTAGCACCTATTGCTATTCCAGCTGTTTTCTTCACATTTTGGAGTATTTTTTTTCTCTTTAAATTCATTCTTACTCAAAGATTTTTTTCAAAAACTGTAATTTCAGCTACAATTTTTTTAATAAAACTAAGTTTTTTTCCAACATTTGGATAATTAGTCAAAAAATTAATAATTATACTATTAATTTTAGGCATAGAAAAGTTAAGTAGTACTTAACTTGATATTAGGATATTTTAAGAATATACTTTGGAACAAATATGATAATGGCTAAAACCAATCTAAAATGCAGAGAATGTACAAAGGAGTATGAACCTACGTTCAAGTATATCTGTGATGAATGTTTTGGACCTCTTGATGTACACTATGATTTTCCAGAAGTAACTAAAGAAACATTTCAAAATAGGGAAAAAACATACTGGCGTTATCATGAACTTTTACCAATTCACGATAAGAAAAACATAGTAAGTATTGATGCAGGAATGACTCCATTAGTAAAAGCGGAGAAACTTGGTGACGAACTAGGTCTAAGAAATCTATACATTAAAAATGATTCAGTAAATCCAACATTTTCATTCAAAGACAGACCTGCTGGAGTTGCAATTTCTAAAGCAAAGGAGTTTGGTCTAAAATCTGTTGGTTGTGCATCTACAGGTAATTTGGCTTCTGCAACTGCAGCTCATGCAGCAAAAGCAAACATGCCATGTTACATCTTTGCACCAAGTAATATTGAGACAGCAAAAATTGCACAAGCACTATCTTACGGTGCTGAATACATTTCTGTTGACGGTACTTATGATGAGGCAAATAGAATTGCAGCACAAATTGGTGACAGAAAGGGTGTAGGTGTAGTTAACATCAATATGAGGTCATATTATGTAGAAGGATCCAAAACTTTGGCTTATGAAGTAGCAGAACAATTACATTGGAATGTTCCAAACCACCTGATAGTTCCTACTGGTAGTGGTGCAATGTTAAATGCAATTTGTAAAGGATTTGAAGAATTACAAACTGTTTCATTACTTGATAATTTGTCATCAATGCACATGCATTGTGCACAACCGCATGGATGTGCACCTATAGTTGATGCATTTAAGAAAAATTCTGACAAAGTAATCCCAGTAGAACAACCTGAAACTGTTGCAAAAAGCCTAGCAATTGGTGATCCTGGAGATGGTCGTTATGTACTAAAAAGATTAAAACAATACAATGGGATTGCAGAAGAAACAAATGATAAAGAAATTCTAGACGCAATTTTACTTTTAGCCAAAACCGAAGGAATATTCACAGAGCCTGCTGGTGGAGTCTCTGTTTCTATTTTAAAGAAAATGGTGGAGGAAGGCAAGATTGACAAAGATGAAATTACCGTATGTTATGTCACAGGTAATGGTCTAAAAGCTACTGAGTCAATTATGAGTGTATTAACAAAACCACAGGTAATGCAAGCTGATGTTGCAAAGATTTCAGCAGTAATAGGATGATGATTGTATAATGGCAAAGATTACTTTTACAATTCCATCAGTTCTCAATGCAGGTGGTGGCGAAAAAAAGACAGAACTTGATACTTCAACATTAAAAGATGCTTTTGAGAAAATTTCAGAGATTATGGGTGATGACTTTAAGAGAAGAGTATTAGAGTCAGATGGGTCTCCACGTTCACTGATTAATATTTACGTTAATGGAAAGAACGCAGCATTTTCTGATGGATTGGATACGCCTCTAAAAGATGGTGATGAAATTTACATACTTCCAGCCGTAGCTGGAGGTTCTGATCTTTCTGAAAAAGAACTTGATCGATTTTCTAGACAAGTAATGCTAGAACAGATTGGATATGATGGACAATTAAAATTAAAGAATTCTACAGTTTGTGTTGTAGGTGTTGGGGGTCTTGGTAATCCAATCACATCACGTTTAGCTGCAATGGGTGTTGGTAAACTTCGAGTTGTTGATAGAGATGTAATTGAACTCTCAAACTTGCACAGGCAAACAATGTTCAACGAAGATGATGTAGGTCAAGTTAAGGTTGAGGTTGCAGCGAAGAAATTAAAAAAAATCAATCCAGAAGTTGAGATTGAAGCACTCCCTATTTCCATAAATGATTATACTGCACTTGATGTTGTAGAAGGTTGTGATGTGGTAGTAGATGCACTTGACAGTGTTAACGCTCGCTATTCTTTAAACAAAGCATGTGTAGAAAAAAACATTCCTTTTGTTACAGGAGCTGCGGTTGGTGTAACAGGTCAAGTGTTTACAGTTTTGCCAAAAAAAACAGCATGTTACAATTGCTTGTTTCCAACATTGGATGAGGATTCAATGCCAACTTGTAGCATAGAGGGTGTACACCCATCAATTCTTTCTGTTATTGGCGGTCTAGAAGTTCATGAAGCAGTAGATGTTTTAATTGGAAAAATACCAAAATCTTCAGAAAAGTTCCTGAGTATTGATTTAGAGAACTTGGAATTTTCATCTGTTAGGATGTTCAAACAAGAAGAGTGCTCAGTATGTGGTTCTGGTAAGAGAGATGAAGTCCCAAAGCAGGAGCTTATTCTAGAAGAATTATGCGGAAGAAACATGGGAAGCCGTACATTCTCAATTACGCCTACATACAATGTGGAACTAAATGTCGATAACGTTACAAGTATTGCAAAAGACAAAGGGTTCCTAGTTGAAAATCAAGGCAAGCTAGGTTTGTCACTTCGCACAAATGATCTTTCTGTTAGTTTTATGAAAAGTGGTTCAGCTGTAGTAGTAGGACCAAAGGATGAGTCTGAGGCAATATCACTCTATAAAGAGCTCATAAAAAGATCGTAGACTTTATAGAGTAAAAATACAGTTAAAATTAATTGAACATTCTTGTAACTGGTGGAGCTGGGTTTATCGGTAGTCATCTAACTTCTTCATTGTTAGAAGACGGACATTCTGTTACAATTTATGATTCACTAATTAATAGCTCGGAAGAAAATGCCAAAAGATTACAGAAGTTAGATGCAAATTTTATCTGTGGTGATATAACGGATTTTGAAAACCTATCCAACTCGGTATCTGGTCATGATATTTGCATTCATCTAGCTGCACAGATTGATGTTTTACATTCTATAAACGATCCACAATACAATAACTTGGTAAATATTTCTGGTACAAAGAATGTTCTTAATTCATGCGTAAAGCATAACGTCGATGTAATTGCAGCATCTAGTGCAGCCGTATATGAGGAATCCCATGAACCATTGTCAGAAACTTCATCAATTAAACCACAATCACCATATGGTGAAAGTAAACTTGCCATGGAGCAACTTCTTGATGATTATTCAAAGATCCATGAGATTAATTGTTTAGGTTTGAGAATGTTTAATGTGTATGGAAAAGGGCAAAATATCAATTATGCAGGCGTAATTACAAAATTTCTTGAAAATATCAAAAATGGAACAGATCTAACGATTTTTGGTGATGGTAACTCCACCAGAGATTTTGTGTCTATAAATGATGTAATTGATGCTATTGTTTTATCAATACAAAAAATTGGGCAGAATAAAGGTCGAGTGTTTAATATTGCAAGTGGGATTAGTACTAAAATTGTTGAGCTTGCAGAAACCATGATTAGTATTTCCAATGATGATTCCATCTCAATAAGATATGCACCAATGAATAGTGGTGAGATAATTAATAGTCAAGCGGATATATCACTTGCGAGAAAATCTCTTGATTTTTGTCCAAAATTATCTCTTAGAGATGGACTTGAACAATTGATAAAACCATGAATCTTTTCTTGGATATGATTTAATATAATAACTTGCAAACAAAAAATAATGAATATTAGAATTATTTCATCAATATTATTTGTCTTAGCTTTAGTTCCTATATTATCAGTAGCAACAGCACAAAATGATGTTACTCAATTTCAACCATCAGTAGAAATAATGTACAAAGAAGAAGTTCCTGTTTACGTCTTTGTCCAGATAGTACATAGAGATTCTTCTGGAAACCTCATGGCATATATTGAATCTGATAGAATAGGTCAAATTGATAAAAAAACTTTCGATGAATTAATTCAATATGAAAGTTCTCAGGGTTTAGATCCGATTTATAATTTGAATAACGGAAAAAGCGTTGAAGTAATTTCTAGACAACAAATTACACAAATTGAAGAAACAATGTTGTCCACCGATACTGAACTTCGCTCCACATCTGAAAATGGTAAAGACCTAATTACACTTAGAATGATTCATGACGGTTATATGGCATATTCAGGTGATACGGTAACAACATATTGGAATTTTGTTAGAACTATCTAATTTTTCTATTAGTAAAGATCATTCCAACACTAATTGAAAAGAACACTATGAATGGTAAGAATCTATACGGTTGGTTTGTTTGATCTGTTAACCCTGTTACAAATGGTGCACTAAGCAAAGTTCCTGCAAGTAGAATTAAGAGACTATTTGCATGCCTATTGGTCTTTGTTATTATGAATAATCCAACTATTAATGGAAGTAAAAATAGTACAAAAATGCTGTCAAGTCTCATTTGAAATGCAAATGCTGAAAATCCTAACCAAAATTCATCAGCACTCCATTTTACTTCAACACTAGTTTGTGTTGTTGATATAGTGATTCCAATTATTATAATAATTAAAATTGATACTGCAACAATTATTTTTTGTTGCTTTTTCATATTTGAATTTAAAACAAAAAAGATTGACATTGGTCCGAAAAATAATGTTAAAGTTTTTGAAAATATTGATACGATATAGAAAATTGGTGATAGTGGCCATGCCTTTATTGCTAGATATAATGATAGTAAATAGAAAAAAATCCAAAATGAAGAAAAAGCTGCTGAAGTATCAAATGTTAAAAATAAGTTGCTTTGTAAAACCAATAACATGGAAATTAATCCAGCAAGTCTACTATGTGCTACTTGACTTGTAAATAGATATGTGATAATTAATAGTCCTATACTTGATAGAAATGGTATAACAAAGAAATTTCCGAAAACAGCCTCAGAAATTTTTAGTAGTGAATGTTTTACATGAGGTTCAAAACTTGCAACTTCTTCTGGCCATATGTTTTCCATATTAGATAATTTGTGCTTTAATCTATCCCAATCACCATATATCTCACCAATCTCGCTAACATTCTTACCAAATTGTATCTCACCGACAGATACAGACGAGTAGCCTAGAATTATAATAATTACAATAATTATTGATATCTTTCTGGATATTTTGAACCGTCTTAGATAATCTATTCTTTCTACAAGTTCCCTTTTTTTAAAGAAATAAAACATTCCAAAAATTATAATGTTTGTTACAACCAGTGGAAGTGCCAATCCACCAATCTCAAATGGGTTCAAACTGAAATGTTCAGAAATTCCATATCCATCTAGTTCATTTTGAAAAAATGTTTCAGTAAATAATGCAGGAAAAACTACAGAAACTAAACTAATCAGAACCACTGTAATTGTAAACAAAAAAACAGCCCAGGAAACTTTACTGAATTCCTTTATCTCATTTTTTTCCAATATGTTTGAAAAAACACCTTCATTTTAAGACTTTTACATTAAATTCTGTATGAATCATTGTAAAAGTTTGTATGTATATAATTTGAATATCGTCTAATGTGCTCAATTATAGGTTACATTGGAAGTAACGATGCCGCACCGATTTTAGTTAGAGCCTTAGAAAAAATGGAATATCGTGGATATGATAGTGTCGGAATAGCTACAAAGACCAAAAACGAGATTAATATCAAAAAAGGAGTTGGAAAAGTTGCCGAGGTAAAAACTAATGAAAATCTACAACAAATGGCAGGAAAAATCGGAATAGGTCATACCAGATGGGCTACACATGGTGGCGTTACAAAACAAAATGCACATCCACATTATAGTAATTCAAGCAATGTTGCTATTGTGCATAATGGGATCATTGAAAATTTTCAAGAGTTAAAAGCTGATTTAGTATCTGATGGGTACAAATTTGAAAGTGAAACTGACACAGAAGTAATTGTTAATCTAATCCAGCAAAATTTCGAGAAAACATCAGACGTTAAAGATGCGATAACTAAAACTATTTCCAAATTAAAAGGTCATTATGCATTTGTGGCTATGTTTCAGGATGGAACTTTAGCTGCTGCAAGATTCCATGAACCATTAATAATTGGTATTGAGAAAGATAATTACTATATTTCAAGTGATGTTTTAGGATTCATTGAAAAAACTGATGATGCAATTTACATTGATAATGAAAATTTTATAATTGTAAATGATTCTGGCTTAGAAATTTTTAATTTTGAAGGTGAAAAAGTAAAATCTAGTATTACTAAAGTTTCAAAAGAATTTGCAGATGTATACAAAGGTGACTATGCACATTTTACACTAAAGGAAATTTCAGAACAGCCACAAACAATTCTTAAATCTGCTAATAAAAAAGACATTCAGAAATTTGTAGAATCCATTAAAAATTCAGACAGTTTATACATTACTGGAAGTGGTAGTAGTTACAATGCAGCAGAAGTTACAAAATATTTAATGTCTAAATTTACTAAAACTAGTATAACCCCAATAATATCAAGTGAACTTCCTTTTTCAATCAATAATATAGGAAAAAACTCTACATTTATTGCAATTTCACAAAGTGGTGAAAGTGCAGATGTATTACATGCAATTAGAATTGCAAAAGAATCAAATTCCAAAATTTTTTCAATTATTAACCATCAAAATTCATCCTTGTCACAGGAATCTGAATTAACATTAGGCATAAACTGTGGTCCAGAGATTGGTGTGGCAGCAACAAAAAGTTTTACATCACAACTTGCTGTCTTATACCAGATCACAAATCAGTTATGTGATAATTGTATATCTACTGATTGGCAAAAAATTTCCGATGCTTTCTCATACATATTAGATAATGATTCTAAAATCAAACAAATTGCAAAACAATTGAATGAAATATCTGACATTTATGTACTTGGAAGAGGAATTCATTTTCCAATTGCTAAAGAGGCTGCATTAAAACTTAAAGAACTGACCTATATTCATGCAGAGGGTATAGCTGGTGGTGAGTTAAAGCATGGACCATTAGCTTTAATGGATTCGAGTGTTTTTGTGATCATAATTAACCCAACTGATTCAACTTATGGTGATACCATGAATAGTGCAAATGAAATTAAAGCAAGGGGAGCCAAAATTATTGGAATTTCCAATAAAAATGACAGTGTTTATGACTATTGGATTGAAATTCCAGAAATGGATGATTCTAGCTACCCATTAGTTGAGATAATTCCAATACAATTGCTATCATATTATGCAGCGTTAGAAAAAAATACTGATCCTGACTATCCTAGAAATCTTGCAAAATCAGTCACTGTTAAGTAGTATTTTTCACAAAAATCAATAAAATGATTTCTTAGAATAAAATAAATGGATTAATTTTTGTATAAGATTGCTTATGAATGAAAATTTAAAAAAATATGACTGTGAAGGGATGCATAACACATATGATAAATGGCCAGATTTAGCAAAAGAAGCATATAGTTCAGATATTCAACCAGTTGATTACAAAAACATAGATCATGTAGTTTTCTCTGGAATGGGCGGTTCAGGTGCAATAGGTGACCTTTTCTCATCGATATTATCTAAAACCGATATACATACTACAGTAGTAAAAGGATACACATTACCTAAAACTGTGGATAAGAATACACTTGTAGTTTGTACAAGTGTATCTGGTAATACAGATGAAACTTTGTCAATATTAGAAACTTGCACTAAATTAGATTGTAAAACAATTGGGTTTTCATCTGGTAACATGTTAGAATCATTATGTCAAAAAAATAATATTGAATTTAGAAATATTCCACAAACACACTCACCCAGATCATCTTTTCCTAGCTATGTTTTTTCTATATTAAAAACTATTAGAGATTTGATTCCGATAAAAGAAGACGATATATCATCCTGTATAGATAATTTAGAAAATTTAAAAAAACAAATTTCATCTGATAATCTTTCTGAACAAAATATTTCATTAAATCTTGCAAACTGGATATCAGGAATTCCTGTTATTTATTATCCATGGGGATTAGAATCATCAGCTATACGTTTCAAAAATTCCTTACAAGAAAATGCAAAGACTCATGCAATAATTGAAAATATCATAGAAAGTGGTCATAATGGCATTGTTTCATGGGAAAGAGAATCAACAATGACACCTATACTTCTTACTGGAAAAGATGACCACAAGAAAACTAAAGAAAGATGGAATATAATTCATGAATATTTCGAGATGAAAAACATAGATTACAAAGAAGTTTCTACAATAGATGGTGGAATTTTATCAAAAGTTATTTGTATGATTTACATTTTAGATTATACTTCAATATATTATGCTGTAAGACTAGGAATAGACCCCTCGCCAATAAACTCAATTGATTTTATTAAAGATAGATTATAAATTGTTAATTAACATAACAATTTCATTAATATGAATTCATTATGACACAAAACCAACTTGTTTCAGTAGTAATTCCAGTTTACAACTCTGAGAAATATTTAGAAAAATGCTTGGATTCCATCTTAGAACAAACATATCAAAATATTGAGATTATAGCAATAGATGATGAATCAAACGATTCTTCACTAGAAATTTTAAAAAATTATTCAAGTAAAATTAAGATTTTTTCCCAAAAAAACCAGGGTCTTGCAGAATCATTAACACATGGAATCAGTAAAATTCAAGGCCATTGGTTCAAATGGTTTTCGCCAGATGATGAAATGTATCAAGATGCAATAGAAATTCTAGTTAAAGAAGCACAAAGCCAACCTAATAACACAATTCTTTATTCAGATTGGAACATAATAGACGATAATGGAGAATTAATTCGAGAATTTCATGAAACTGACTATAATAATTTGTCTGACTTTGATTATAGTGTAAGACTTCTAGATGGACAGCAGATTAATGTCAATACAACACTAATTCCTACTCAATTACTCAGAAATTGTAGTATGAGAAACCTTGACGATCCTGTAGCAATTGACTATGATTTTTTTTTACGTGCAGCGCTATTACATAATACAAAATTTCATCTAATCCCAAAACCATTAGTCAAATATAGAATTCATTCAGAACAACTGTCACACAAAAATATATCAAACACTTTAGAATATATTCAACAAGTAAAGGATGAGATTTTACACCAAATTGACCAGTCATTAGAATCTAAATTTATTTCTGAATTAACAAATTACCAAAAAACAAAACCTATGACAAAAAAGACAATGGAATTTGGAATGAAATTACTTTCGTCAACACCCTCTTGGGCTTCTGATAGGATTTTAACATTATATCTTAATAAAATCCGTCGTGGACGATAACAATCATTCAATATACTTTTTATGTCGAAAAAATCATTCCAAGATATATTGCTTCCAAAAGTATCTGTTATTATTGTTAATTATAATGGAAAACATCTTCTTTCAAAATGTTTAGAGTCATTATCTACTATTAATTATAAAAATCTGGAGGTAATTCTTGTTGATAATAATTCAACAGATGAATCTATAGAGTTTGTCACAAAAAATTATCCAAGTATAATTTTATTAAAACTTAATAAAAACAAAGGTTTTGCTGAACCAAACAATCTTGGTGCAAAGCTTGCAAAAGGTGAGTATCTATTATTTTTAAATAACGATACTGTTGTAACTGAGAATTTTATAGATGAGATGATCAAAGTCATAGATAATGATAAAAAAATTGCAATATGCCAAAGTCTTTTATTAAAACCTGATGGAAGCATTGATTCAAGTGGAGATTTTCTGGATGATCTTGGTGTTGTGTATAATTCTAAAACAAAAATTGATCAGATACGAGAAATCTCTAGCGCAAGAGGTGCATCAATGCTTATTCGTAGTGATGTCTTTAAAGAGCTAAACGGATTTGATGAAAAGTTCTTTGTATCTTTTGAGGATGTAGATATTTGTTGGCGTGCATGGATACTTGGATACCGTGTACTAGTAATTCCTACATCAACTGTTTTCCATTCAGGAGGATCAACAATTAAAAAAATTAAATCGGAAATTGCATTTCATGGATTTAAAAATCAGCTTGCAATGAAAGTAACTAATTTTGAACCAGGCTTATCAGTGAAAAAGATGTTATTGTTTTTTTGTACTTATGGAGTTAGGGAATTAAAAATCTGGCTAGATTATACAATTTCTGGCTCAACAAAAATTTCATCAACAGAATATGAGGATAATATAGCACCCAAGCCAAGTTTTAGAATAATTGCTAAAAGCATTCTCTGGATTATATCAAATTACGGATATTTGCTCAAAAAACAAAGGAAAATCAACAAAAATCGTGTTTATAGTACCGCAGTTTTGAAGAAAATGAACGTATTACATAATGTAAAGCAGTAGATAGCTTCAGAGATATTTTTCTAATACATTAAGAATTTTGCTTGCCGAATTTCCATTTCCATATGGTGATATTCCAATTTTAACCTCCTTTTTGTCCCATTCTTTTAAAATTGATTTTATAATTTTTTGATATTTTAAGGGAATTAATGTGGCTATGCCTGCATTGATTGCTTCAGGTCGTTCTGATGACTCCCGTAAAACAAGCACTCTTTTTGACAAAAATGGTGAAGTGCCCTCCTCTTGAATACCACCAGAATCTGTCATGATAAACTTACAATTATTCATTAACGTAAGAAAGTCAAGATATCCTTGAGGGTTTAAAATTTGAATATGTTTACAATTATCAAACTTCCTCATTATACCAAATTTTTTTAACATTTTTTTTGTTCGTGGATGTAATGGAATTATTGTAGGTATTTTTCCACCAATAATTCCTTTTGCAATATTGTTTAACACAATTTCATTATCTACATTTTCTGCTCTATGAAATGTAGCAAGTATAAACTCTGGGAATTTTACATCTTGTAAAATTTTTGATTTTTTTCTTGATAATGGAAGATGTTGTTTTATTGCATCCATAACTGTATTTCCAGAAATGCTAATTTTACCACTTACATTTTCATCAAGTAGATTTTCTTTCGAGTTTCTGGTTGGTGCGAATAAGAAATCTGAAATATGATCCACCATTCTTCTATTATGTTCCTCAGGCATTCTCCAATCAAAACTTCGAAGTCCAGCTTCAATGTGACCGATTTTTCTTTTTAGTTTCACTGCAAGTAAGGCAGTAGCAAGAACACTGTTTGTATCACCTTGAGCTAAAACAATATCGTTCTTCGTCCCTATCTGTTTTTCCAAGTTTGTCATAATTTCAGCTATTTGTGTAGATGGTGTTTTTGATTTTAATTTTAAACTAAAATCTGGTATAGGTAGTTCCAAGTCATTAATAATTTGAGTTGATAAGCGATGATCATAATGCTGACCTGAATAAATAAATTTAAAATCTTTCTTTTTCTCAATTAATTTTCTTATTATTGGTGCTACTTTGATTATCTCAGGTCTAGTTCCTGCAACTATAACAAATTTATTCATGATTCAAAAAATTAAGATGTAATGGGTTATTAAACTCTAATTTAATTCTCTTTCAAATTATGGTATCCAACTGATACATACAAAAAGCCAGCATCATCTGCTTCATGTTTATCAAAAATTCTTTTAGTATCAACCAAGATTGGCTCTTCATTCATGATTTCTTTTAGAGCCTTCAAATCTAATTCGCTATATTCATCGTGATCTGTCAGCATAATCATCAAATCAGAGTTTTCTATCGTATCTAGAACATTTTTTGAGTATGCGCCTCCAAAAGCAGATTCTGTATTTGGGTCATTTACCTTAATTTTACAACCTAAATCTAAGAGTTTTCCAATAATTTCTTTTGCAGGTGAGAATCTTGTATCACTAACATTTGCTTTGTATGCAGTTCCTAAAATTGCAATTGCTGAATCCTTTAGCTCTTTATTTTTTTCTTGGAATGATCTCTTAATCAGATCTATAACATGATTTGGCATTGTGTCATTAATTTTTCTAGCATTAAGAATTATGTCAGAATCTATTTTTTCGGAGTTAAATGGATTAAGGAGTAGATGTGGATCTTTTGGTAAGCACGGTCCACCTACACCTGGTCCTGCTTGGTGAAGGTTAACCCTTGGATGTGAATTACAAACACGTGATAATTCATCAAAATCAATCCCATACTTTTCGCAAATAATTCCTATTTCGTTTGCTAATGCGATATTTACATCTCGATATGTATTTTCCACAAGTTTTGAGATTTCAGCTACCTTAAATGTAGTAAGAACAATTTCTGCGTTCACAATTGTCTTGTAAAGTTCTTGCGCCAAGACTCCAGATTCAGAATCTAATTCTCCGATAAGTCTGGGTGCATCTTTGATTTCACTAAATGCATGTCCTGGTACCAGTCTTTCAGGCACATAACAACTCCAGCAAATTTGATCTGCTTTTTGAATAGATGGAAGAATTAATCCTTCAAATGTGCCAGGAGGTAATGAGCTCTCGATGAGAATTAATTTTTCATTGAGGTTGTAGTCACCTAGAGAATCACATACTGCTTTGAGATTTTTCATATCCGGTCTAACATCTTCAGTTATAGGGGTAGCAACACATACAATTATCACATCAGAGTCTTGAATTGATTCTTCAATTTTTACAGAAGCATGAAATCTTTTATTTGTTTGATTATTTTTAATAAATTCTTGTAAATTTTCTTCTTCAAAAGGAGGTATTCCATTATTTATTTTGCTAACCAGTTCTTCATTGATATCAACACCAGTAACACTAAATCCAGAATTTGCAAATGATAGTGCTGTAGGTAAGCCAACTTGACCTAGACCAATTATGCACAACCTTACTTTTTTATTTTCTATTTTTTCCTTTAATTCTTCAAATTGTGGGCTCAAACGATATTTCCACCTATGCCCTAAATTAATATGATATGCATGAATTATTCAGACTTCTCAATTTTTTGTCTTCTGTACTTATGTCTAGATACAAAATGTATTGCTACTAGAATAAATGCAGTAATTACTGATATGATTATGCCTATTTCATATGATGTTGGTAAATATGCAAATTCTACTGTATGAGTACCTTCTGGAACATAAACCGCCCGAACCAAACCATCAGCACGATAAATTTCTGACTCTATACCATTAACGTACACTGTCCAACCAGGATAATAGATATCAGTTAAAATCAATAAAGATGCATTATTACTTTTAGTTTCAATTACAATGTTATCATATTCATATGCAACAATTTCAGCAGTGTCATTTTCATTTAGATTTGATAATTCTAGGTTTTTTCTTAATTCATTAGGCAAATCACCTTCTAAAATTACTTTCTGGCGTAAATCAAAACTAGGATTTTGCAGCAAATATTCATGCGCAGTATCCTCTTCTACCATCTCATAATCATTAACAAGAAAGACTCTTGGAAAAATATCAGTATTTTCATGAATAAAGATATCTTCAAATTGAAATACCATATTATTTTCATTCGAATCTGATGTAATAGAAAATATCATCTGCTTTGCACTAATTTCTGAATCATTCTCATAAAAAATTCCCTTCAATTCATTTTTAATGTAATCAAACCCACTTTCTTTTTCATTAATTGTGTGAACTACTAGAAATTTTTCATCATTAACTTGTGGATAATGTAAAGAAAATATCAATTCTTTATGTTGAACGTTTTCTAATGCTGGTTCTATATTAAACTGATTATATTTCTGATTATTTACATGCTTTAAAACAGATGTTCTGGTAAATTTTTCATCATATGGTATTGAATTTATTGATAAAACAATCTCATCATCCTCAACTAATTGGAATGCAGATACTGATACACCCAAACTAGTAATTGTCTCAACAGGCGAAATAAATTTTTGAGATACACTAGATTCACTTGTTTTAATTTCAGAAAATTCTCTTGTATTACCAGGAATTCCAGTTGCAATCGAATCAAGACTATAACCTTGTGTTATGACATATTTTACGCCTAGAAAGTCATAATATTTTTTATTATCACTGAATTTCTTTATTGATTCCATTGGACCATAAGAATATGTCCAAGGTGGGAATCCTAATCTTCCACTATCCATATCAGCATCTAGAAAATTATTACTGAAAGTTTTGAATGAATCAATTGTGAATGGCGTAATAAGTCCAATACTGTTTATACCATAGGCAGACGGATAATTCGGTCCCATAGTATAATCAAATGAAAACATTCTATGCTCACCTAAATTATCTTTTAGAAATTCTGTGATTGGATTTTCTTCAAATGAATCCATTTTTTTCATCATTCCAAATGAACTAAATTCAGAAATTAGCAGTCCACCAATGAAAACAATTATTAAAATTCCAAAGATGATTGGCAATTTAATTTCATTAGTATCAAAGTCCCATGTGAATTTGTTCGGTTTGAAAGATAAAAGAGTCAGAGCAGTAATTCCAATAAATAAAATAATAAATTTGTAAGCAAGAAATATTGGATGTAGACCAACCGGAATGTATAATGATAATTCAAGTAATACTAATGGAATAACAATAATAACTGCAGATCTGTTTTTTGTAATTGCAACTGCAATAGCAAATGCCATTATTGCAAATAATATTGCCTGTAAAGTTTGAAACCCAACATAATTTCTAGCATCATCAGCACTTACATATCCAGGAAATTCAGAATCTGGTTGTAAATGGGAATATAGTGGAATCAAAAGAAGTAGAACTATTGAGATTGTAAGAAAAAGAATAATGCCTAGGGTCTTAACACTAATTTTTATTTTTGGTAATAAATTAATTCCAAAAGCCAGAGATACAGCAAAACCAAATGGGATAATTACACCCAAATAATTTGTAAATGTCAGTATATCAAGAATTGGTAAATAACCTATCCAATTTGCAATCGGGACACCTATTGTTTTCATTATGAAGAATATTGATACGCAGACAAAGAACAATGGAGTAAATCTGTGAACTTTATCATCCTTGTTTTTTAATGACAGATATACGCCTAAAATGGAAAAAAATAATGCAAAAATTCCAACATATCCCCAGAATCCAATAAGCCCAGCAGCAGGTCCTATCCAGTAAGCATTAATTTGTCCTAGTGCATATGGAACAAAAGATGTTATTACATTAATTGTGGAATAATGTGATAAACCAATACCAGGTTCGTGTTCTAGTATATTATTATCAATTAATTCATAAACAGGAAGAATGAAAAACATACTTAATCCTAATCCAATAAAAAAACCTAGCAAACAGAAAAAAACAACAGATAATTTTTTTCTATCAATTCTTTTACTATAATTACCTTTTATGATTATTCGATAGAAAAAATAAATTCCAACAAAAACAAATTGTAGCACTATGGTCTCAAGATGTCCTGCTAATATTGTAAGTAAAAATGAGATACTTAGAACAGTAATAAATCTCGGATCCCTGTTTTGAATAATTTTTTCTAATGAATATAGAATGAGGGGAGTCATCATTACGACAAGAAAATTTGGATTTGTTAGGTACCATGTTATTCCACCTGACAACATAAAGCAAATTCCACCTGTGACGGCTGCAAAAAATTTTAGTTTTAATGAACGCAAAAAAAGGAATGTAAAAAATCCAGCCAACCAAACTCCAATTAAAATAGGAACATCCCATAATGATGATGGTAAAAAAAATCCTAAATTGTATGGCGAAAATATATGAAAAGTTGAATCTGCTCCAAGAGGGGTACCAATACCAGCATGAGGATTCCATAATGGGATATTTCCATTTGAAATTTGTTCGGTTGCCAATTTAACATATGGCCAAACTCCAATATCTGAATAATCTGCAGTCACGCCAAAAATTGTTGTCTTATTTTCATATCCTAAAAATTCTGGTGGAATAGGTGTATTTCTGTAGTATGTTTGATCTAGAAACACAACTGGGGCAAAGGCTGCAATTACTACAAGCGCGAATATTATACTAGCCTTAAGTAATTCTGGTTTTTCATTTTTTTCTCTTGTTTTTTGCATTTTCTTGATAATATGAGAGCGATAATTTATTGCATAAATCTAATGCTGTTAAATGATTTTTCTTAATTGCGTATAATTTCAAAATTTATTGGGGTTTCAGACAACTTGTTCGAATCAAACTTGCATGTTTTACCTCTTCTGCCGTACCAAATTGCCTTCTTATTCCACTCAAAATCGTCTTTTTCAACTATTTGGTTTTTGTAGTTATAATTTTTCTCAATTTTTCTTAATTGAGACGAGCTTGCAAAAAATTCTTTCCAATCATATTCAAAAGTTTCTGATTTTGTTACATTTTGATTTTCTTTTGTAGAAATTAAAAACAGTTGGAATTTTGCAAGATCTCTCAAGATTTCTTTAGGTGTAGCATAACCTAATTTTGTTTCTAGATATTCTAAAAATAAATTAATTCCATCTAAGGTTCTACTTTTTTGTGAAGCTAATCTTAGCCATGTGGCTTCTTCAATTGGCCAATTGATATCGCCTAATTTTGGATCGTAATGATTCCAACCTTCTCCTTTGTAACCGATTTCGCTATGTTTTACCACTTTTTCATATTCTTCTGAGAAAATAGAATTTTCAGTCTTACAGAATTCAAGAACCTCTTCATAGAATTTCATATATGACATACCATGAATTTTATTATAATATCTTGAAACATATTCTAAAATTCCAAAACTATGCATTGAGAGTGTAATCCATGAGTAAAGATACATTTGTTTAATGTCTTCTTGCGTAGCTGTACTGGTACTTGTTACAACATTTTCATATTCTTCTATTGTTCTATTATTAATGGACGAATGTCCTAAGTAAATCGGTGATCTAATTGTTTTCAATTTGTATTTTTCTCTATATTCGGGAATGTTCATAGGTGCATTTGGAAGAACTATACAATGAAAAATGTATATTGTATCAATTTTGCTTTCCCCTACCAATTGCTCTAAACCTTCTTTGAATGACTCTAATGTTTCCCCTGGTAAACCACGGATGACTTCACTGTATGTAGGCAAACCTTCTTCCCTAAATTGATTCGATAGGTTAGAAAATCTATCGAATTTCATATTTGCCCGTTTGATGATAGTTAATGTATTTTCATCAAGTGATTGAACTGAAAGTGTTACTGCAGTAAGCAGACCGCCTTCTTGTAATTCTTTTGCTATTGGTATGATTTTTTCCGATGAATTTTTTGCCCATGACTGTTGAAATGTTTGTGGAAATCCCTTTGTTGTTGCTAATTCATTTAGTTTTTTTGCAATGCGAAGATCTCTTACAAAGAATATACCAAAGTTAGCATCACAACAATCTATGTAAGTCATTTTATTCTCAGCAAACCAATCTAATTCTTTCATTAATGTCTCTTCAGAGAATCGTCTCATTTTTGTAAAAGTTGCACTTCCCCAATCGCAAAATGTACATAAATATGGACATCCACGATGTGTTTCCCAAGAACAAATCCATCTAATCCCCTCAACATTTTCAACCAATTCCCAAATAGTGTTTGTAAGATATGGTGAAGGAAGAATATCTAAATCGTTTATACGTTCTGCAAACATTGTTTGAAATTCTTTTGTACTAATCCCTTTAACATTAGAAAAATCTTTGTTATTCAAATATTCAGTAAAAATCTCTTCACTAATTTTTTCTCCCTCACCATGTACTAACATGTCAACAAATGGATATTTGTCAAAAAATCCTGCAGAATTTTCTGGAACATGAGGACCTCCAAGAATTATAAGACAATCTGGATTGATCTTTTTTACTTGTTCAGCAAGATGAATTGTTAATTCCCAATTCCAAACATAGCATGAACATAAGAGAACGTCTGAATTTTTACATCTGTTTATATCGTCTTTAATATTTTCTCTAAAGACAAATGTTTTTTCAAACTTAAAATTCTCTTTTATTTTCTGATTATTTTTTAGATAAGTTACTAAACATGCGATACTATATGGAAGATGAATTCTATCTCCATATTGATAGTTGTACTGACTACTACTAACTGTTAACATTTATCATATTTTTATAAATAAATGATATAATGTTTTGCTAGATATCCATATTTTATCTAAAATATCTCATGTAATTTTATTAGAATCATTCAAAAATCATCTAGTTAGAAACTATATCATATTTTTACTAATAGTTACACACGTTTTAGAAGTAATTAATTTATTAGTTAAAGTATAAGAAATTGAAAAATGAAAAAATTCTTTTTTATACTAGTTAGCACATTTGTTGCACTTTTTATTATTAATATTTCATGGATTATAGCTAATTTATTTTATTGGTCAATTTCAGGAATTGATGTAATTTTATCAGAGACAACATTACTTGAAGATATTTACCTATCTACTTATTTTATCTGGATAGTTTGGGCTGATGTAGTATGGTGGATTACATTGTTAATTTATGCCAAACAAAGAAAAGCATACAAATCCGATTCAGAACATTATTTAATTCATAATCCATTAGACACTAAAAAAATTTGTGTTACCATGTCTGCATATAACGAAGAAGAAATAATCAAAGATGCTGTTACAGATTTTATTAAGCAACCTAATGTTGAAAGAGTAATTGTAATAGATAATCATAGTACTGATAAAACAGTGGAAATAGCAGAATCTGCTGGAGCAAAAGTAATTACTAAAAAATCAAATAAAGGCTATGCACATTCATGGTATACTGGATTAAAAGAGACACTAAACACTGATGCCAATATTATTGTACTTACTGATGCTGATGGAACGTTCAGTGGTTATGATATGGCAAAAATGATTCCATATCTAGATAATTGTGATATGGTAATAGGATCAAGAATGACGCAGGTATTATCTGAGGAAACAAATCAAAATGATACATTTCTTGTTTGGGGAAATAAATTCTTGGGGGCATTTTTCCAACTAAAATATTTTAACTCTAGGCATATGGGTGTAACACAATTTACAGATGTTGGTTGTTCTTATCGGTGTATGCGAAGGGAATCATTAGAAAAAATAATTGGAGACTTTACTAAAAATGATTCTGAAGAATTTGTAGATGAAGTTGATGATATTACAATTGGATTATTTACTACACAGCGTGCAATTGAAAATGATTTACGTATAGTTGAGATACCTATTACATTCAAAGAAAGAAAAGGTACTTCCAAAAGTGGTGTCACACAAAAAGATAAGGCAATTAAATATGGTCTACAATTTATAAAATTCATACTTACCAGTTAACCGACTTTGATTTTTCATTTATTCTTCAAAAAAATATGGTAATTCTTCCGAAATCGTGTCTAATGAAGAATATTTGGGCTTGTAATCTAACACTTCTGCTTTTTTAGACTGAGAAAAGTAATTCTTCTTGAACCCTGTAGGACTAGAAAATCCAGAATTGGGTTTTATTTCGTACTGCAAATCATATTTGTCTTGTAATGAGTCTAAAAGCTCAAATTTTGCTATTGGTTTCTTACTATACAAATCGAATGCGTCATTGATAGTATTCTTCTCAATACATTTTTTCAAGAATGAAAAAAGATCTTTGGGATGTATGTAATCTCTAAAAAAATCAGATTCATTCGTAACTAGTGTCTTATTTTCTTCAATGGAACGAATAATTTCAGAAATCAAGAATCTAGAATTTAAATCCATAAACCTACTAAAAAAGGAAAACAGTCTCAAATCAATTATATTTAATTTGTCTTGTTCTCGGTGCCGCATTTCTGATTTTATCTTTGCAATTGCATATGATGAAACAGTATTATCTTCTTGAAGATTTTTTGGTAAAGTTGAATCTTTAACAGGAGAATCAAATTCCTCTCCGTAGACTGCACCACTACTAAAATTAATTAATTTTGTGTTAGTGTTTTTTTGCATATATTCCAATATCATTGAATCTATATCCCCAGTTAATTTCAAAATTGAATTACCTTCAGATTCTATTTTTGCAGGATCACTGATTCCTATGCAATTAATTATTACATCATAATCTAATTCATGAAATTTATCATACGTCAAAAGTTGCATATTTTGGGCATTTCTATACCTAGAAAATAAATACAATTGATCAGTCTTTTCCCTTGCAAAAAGATACTGGATATTTTTTCCTAAGTGGCCTGTAACACCAAGTATTGCAATTTTCATCATATGAAACTATAATTTTACAATAATAAAGGTAATTTATTCATCAACTTCTTTAACAAATAAATTATTTTTGTATTCTTTTCTATCTAAGAATGGATACATATCTTCAAGTGGTCTTGATGACATACTACCATCGTCATTTACTCTTGATGCAACTGTAGGTATAATCTCTTGTTCCCTAGGAACAATTACATCACATATGACTGGTCCATCATAGTCTAAGACTTGATTTACTACAGAATTAATTTCAGATGGTTGATTGATTCTAAATGCTTTGATACCATACACTTCAGCAATTTTTACTGTGTCAGGAAATGAAATTCCAGACTGTGAACTTTCGCCGATATATCGTTTTTCAAAATAATTTGTTTGTGATGTACGTATAGAATGATATCCATCATTATTCAACACAAATAGTTTTACTGGCAAGTTATATTCAACCAATGTCTGAAATTCTTGAATATTTTGTTGTAGAGAACCATCACCAGTAAAAGAAATTACCCTATTACCTGTTGCAGCTGATATTCCTATTGCAGCCGGCAGACTATATCCCATTGTAGCCATAGCACTAGATGGTATGTAGCGTTGATTTGGTTTTGTTAGTGTAACAGCTTGCGATACAGCATAAAAAGTTCCACCTGCATCAGCAACAAATATGTCTCCTTCCTTAGAATTTTTACAGATCTGGTCAATCAAGAAATATGAATTAACTTCATTTTCTGTATTTTCATATTCAGGTAGACATGTTGGGTACTTTTTCTTCCAATCATTACATTTTTCTAACCATGATGCATAATTTAGTGAATTTTCTTCTGTTAATTTCTCTAACAATAAATTTAGAAAATCTTTTGCATCTGCATGTACAAACTGATCAATGGCTATAGTTTTTTTTGCATGCGAAATCTCATCTATATCAACAATTATTTTTTTTGATTCTCGTCCAAATTGTTTGTAATTATATCCAATGACAGAAACGTGTAAACTAGAACCTATGGATAATATCAAATCTGAATTTTGCATTGCAAGGTTTGCTGCACGTTCACCTTTTACACCAGTTTTGCCAATGTAAAATTCTTCATCATGTCTAATCGTATCAATCCCTAGATAAGGAGTAACAACAGGTATTTTGAATAATTTAACAAGTTTTGAAAGCATCTCTATAGCTCCAGAGATTCTTACTCCTTGACCAGAAATTATTATTGGGCGTTCTGATTTTTCTAATAATTTGACTATTAATTCAATCTGGTTTCTATCAATCTCTGGTTTTTCTTTCTCTTTGATTTCAAATTTTTCTAAATCATCACTAATTGTAGCACTTTGTACATCCATAGGGATTTCAACCCAGACTGGTCCGGGTCTTCCTGATTTTGCAATATGAACTGCTTTTTCTAACTCATAACGTATTTTTTCAGGTTTTGTAACTGTAACTGCATATTTTGTTATTGACTCAACAATAGGTATGATATCTAATTCTTGAACCCCAAATTGTCGTAGTTTTTTTATTCCCGTTTGAGATGATGCTTCGGCAACCTTTACTTGTCCAGAGATAAATAAACATGGAACAGAATCTTGCCATGCACCCGCTAATCCAGTTATTGCATTAGTACTTCCTGGACCAGTAGTGAAGATACCAACTCCAAAATTTTCTGTAGCACGTGAATATGCTTCTAGTGCCATTGATGCAGTTTGTTCATGGTGTGGGCAAATTGTTTTAATTTTTTTATTGGAGGCAAGACCATCTGTTAAATGCATAATTCCTGCCCCAGTTAATGTAAAAACATGTTCAACACCTAGTTCTTCAACAATGAACTTGGCCAAAAAATCTGCAACACGCATAGTTTCTACAAATCTAACTTGCTTATTGATTTTTTGATTCTTTCCAGTGCGTTTTTTATTTTATCTTGATTGACAGCATAACATATTCGAACGAATCCTTCCCCAAATTCACCAAAACTTGTTCCTGGAAGTATTGCTACACCAGCATCTTCAAGTATGTAATCGCAAAAAGATTCACTTGTCATTCCAGTTTTCTTAATATTAATAAAAACATAAAATGCTCCGCCCGGAGTTATACAGCTTAATCCATGAATAGAATTTATACCATCCACAACAATATTCCTCCTTTGTTCATATTCATCATACATGCTTTTTTGTGATGTCTGTTCACCTTCAATTGCCTCGATCCCAGCTTTTTGTATGAATGGTGGAACGCATGATGATGTTGTTTCTAGTAATAATTTCATTTTCTCAACCACATTTGATGGTCCAATGACTGCACCTAATCTCCATCCAGTCATAGCAAATGCCTTACTAAATCCATTAGAGATAATTGTACGTTCTTGGCATTTATCATATACAGATGGTGAATTAAAAACTGAGTCTTTGTAAACCATTCTTGCATAAATCTCATCACTGTAAAGATACAGATCATGTTTTTCTGCAATTTCATAAGTCATTCTGATTTCTTCTTTGGTCATAACAGAACCTGTTGGATTTTGTGGGGAGTTAATTATTATCATTCTAGTTTTTTCTGTAATAGAATTTTCAATATCTTTTGGATTCATTCTAAATTTATTAGATTCAAGAAGTGGTACATGTACAGCTTTTGTATTACACATTTTTATTGTTGAAAAATAAGTTGGAAACCCAGGATCAGGTACAATAACTTCTTCTCCAGGATTAACTATACAACTAATTGCATAAAATATTGCAATATTTGCACCTGGAGTAACAAGTACCTGATCTATATTTGGTTTAAAACCTCTAGAAACTTCAGTAGTTTCACAAATTTTCTGTCGAAATTCTGTCAAACCAGANGAACTTACATAATGTGTAAACCCGTTTTTTATTGCTTTAATGCCTGCATTAGAAATATTTTCAGGCGTTCTAAAATCTGGATCACCAATTTCAAAATGAATTATTTCTTTTCCCTCAACTTCAAGTTTTTTTACTTTGTCAAGAAGCTTAAACATGGGTTGACCATCTGTTCTATTAGATAAGTCTGAAAGTTCTCTCATGTTAGTTTTCTATAGTTGCATCTAAAAATTATTACTATTCAAATTTTGTTTATTTAGAGGTATAACCACCATCAATTGTAAAAATTTGCCCTGTAATGTAGGAATTATTCTCAGAAGTTAGAAATTTTACTAGTTCAGCAATTTCAATTTTTTTACCAAAGCGTTTCATAGGTATAGTATGTCTGATAATGTTTAGTTCATCTTCCGTATTACACTGTTTGAGCATGTCTGTTTCAATATATCCGGGGGCAACAGAATTAATCAAAATATTATATGATGCAAATTCTATAGCTAAGGATCTTGTTAAAGCATCTAATGCTGCTTTACTAGACGAATATAATGTTCTTCCTTCCTTTGATTTTTGTCCCCAAACTGAACTTATGTTTACTATCCTTCCAAAATTACGAATTTTCATTTTCTCAACAAATCCAGAAATTATTCTAAATGGTGCTACAACATTTACCTGCAATATCTCATGAAAATCATCAGATGAAAGTTCATTATGTTTTCCAACTTTTAGAATTCCTGCATTGTTTATTATAATATCTATATCTTCTGACATTTGGGAGAGAAATTTATCTATGGATTCAGACGAAGATAAATCAAGTTCATTTCTAGATGGGCTGACAATTTTAATTCCATCTGTAGTAAGAACTTCTTTGATTGATTTGCCGATTCCTCTAGAAGCGCCAGTAACTAATGCAGTTTTTGATTCCATAAGCCTGTTTATACATTCTTGAATTAAAATTTATCAAGAAATGATTTGAAAGTAGCTTGAATTTTTTCTAGATGTTTGTCATTTAACCCATGATTACAACCAATCAAAAATGAGTTTTTCATTACATTGTTAGCCACATCAAATTCTCTTTCCATATTATTAGAAGTGATTTCCTTAAATGCTGGTTGTCGTAATACATTGCCCGTAAAAACCGGTCTAGTTTGAATTCCATGTGACTCTAAATATTTGACAATTTCTATTCTTGAAAATGGAGCATCTGAATTAATTGTTAGTGGAAATGCAAGCCATGAT
>JAKUOP010000013.1:0-33662 GCA_022450565.1 Candidatus Nitrosopelagicus sp.
ATCAATTATTTCATCAACAACTGCATCTCTTTCTTTTCCAAAAGGAAGCCATAATGGATCACCTTTCATGAATGGTGTATGAAATTGAATTCCAATTTTATTTGAATATTCTCGCCAGTCCTCAATTACTTTTCTAATTGTTTTATAATTTCTAGAGTTAACTGTCATAGAAATCCAGATGTCTTTGTGTGCATTGGTACCATGTTTTCCGATATAATCAACCACATTTTTTCTTGTTTGAATCCAAGCGTCTTCACCACGAATACTATCATGAGTTTTCTGGTCTCCGTCAATTGAAACCCAGTAAAAATAAAGACCCTTAATTTTTTTAAGTGGATAGGTTCCATTAGTGACTACACATGCTCTCTTGGGAAATTCTTTTGCAAATAACTCTACCACATCAGGTCTCATCATTGGTTCACCACCTACAACTGTCACTGCAAAAACATGTTTCTTCTTGAATTTTTCTTCAATCACTTTTTTCCATTCTTCTACTGTGAGTTCATCACTTTCTTTTCTATTTAACCACCAATAGCAATGCTCACAATGTAGATTACAAACATTAATGATGTCTGCGGAACCAAATATTGGACTACGTTTTTTAAAAAATTTCCATCCAGCAAATTTTGTAAGTAGATGAAAGTACTGGGGTGTTTCTTCAATTATTTGGCCCAGACCTCTTCCCATAATTTCCATAGATTAACACCATTCTGGTAATATTTTAAAAATTATCTCTTACTCAAATAATGAAATTTATTACAAGTATGATTTGATATTTTATGTTACTAATTGTAGATAATGGATCTGTGTTCATTACAGAAATTTCTAATGCCATTTCTAAAAACCGTACAGAATATACCATTATTCCTTCTCAAACAATCACCAAATCAGATTTGAGCAGATTTGATTCTTTTGTTCTATCTGGTAGACGGAGAAATGATCAAAAAATGAATGCAATTAATTCAGAAATCATTAATCATGCTCTCTCTGAAAATAAACCACTACTTGGTATATGCTATGGGGCAGAAATTCTTGCATTGACTCTTGGTGGTACAATTCGTAAATCAGCTGATATAATCGAAGGCGTACATTCAGTAAATGTCATAAAACAAAATCTACTTTTAGACAAAGATATTGAAGTATATCAAAGCCATAGCTATGAAATTGCAAAATTAGGCTCTCAACTAGAGAGCGTTGCAAGTTCTGATAATTGCCAACATGAAATAATTAAACATCAAAGATTACCAATATTTGGAACACAATTTCACCCTGAAATGAGTAAAGACGGTCAATTACTGATTAAGTCTTTTTTGAAAATTATACATTGAAATATGCAATTAATAGTTACAAAAAAATGGTAAAAAAACTAGATTTGACAACAAACGAAAAGGGAGAGATCACTTCACCAACATATGTTGAAATCGTTTCAAAAATTAATGAAATAATTGATAAGATCGAAAACTGATTATAATTATTAAAAGATGCGGAGTGCGGGATTTGAACACGCGACCTTCAGCTTGGGAAGCTGACGTCATAACCGAGCTAGACTAACTCCGCGCGTAACAGTTTTGCTGATCAGGATTATATACGTTAACCAATAATATGATTTATGGATGCAAAGTGTCCTGAATGTGATCTAGTAGCAGTTTTGAATGATGAGTGTACAGAAATTAAATGTCCACACTGTAACTTCAAGTCTAGTTATGATGATTACATTGAGATAATGAAAGACAAAGCAATCAATATGTCAGCTGATTATATTCCAGATAGACCAGGATTTTAATTACCAAAAGTTTCCCTTATCAGAACAATCTAGATGAGAACCACATCTAGGACAAATTAAGTGGCACGTCTGAACATCCAGCATGGTCTCCTTACATCTTGGGCATTCAGTCTTATCTTTCATAATAGTTTGTTGACAAAATTACATTAAAGATTTTTTACTAAATTTTTTTGTCCAAAGGTTAATTAGTAGTCTGATTTTTTTTTAGATCGCTTGGCTAATTACAAACTAACTGTATCGGATAAAAATGGAAAATCTGTTTCCAAAGAAGTAAAGGAGGCTGACGCAAATCCATTACTTGGTCTAGAAATTCCTGCTGAAACTGACGCATCAATTGTAGGTCTATCTGGAAAAATTACAATAACTGGTGGCAGTGATAAATCAGGAGTACCTATGAGACCAGATGTTCATGGTCCAGCAAGAAAATATGTATTATTGTCCAAAGGCGTTGGTTTGAAAGATACAGAAAAAGGATTAAGAAAAAGAAAATTGGTTAGAGGAAATACTATTTCTGATGAGATTTATCAACTGAACTGCAAGTTTGACGGTGAATTAAAATCAGAAGAACCAAATGTAGAGACAGAAGAAGCACCAAAGAAAGAAGAAGCTAAGAAGGAAGACAAATAAAATTCTAAATTAAAGGCATACCTTAACATAGTACAATTTTGATTTTTAGTTATGCATTGGAAAGATTCTCTTCCTGATTGGTATGTAAAAAAATATGGACACCAACCATGTGTAAATATCGGTACTGCAGGTCATGTCGATCATGGAAAAACATCACTTATCCAAGCATTAACTGGTAAATGGACAAGTGTTCATAGTCAAGAACTGAAAAGAGGAATTACAATTAGAGTTGGTTATTCTGATGCTGCATTTTACAAATGTTCCAAATGTGAATCCCCATCAAATTATTCTTCATCAACAGAATGTCCAAACTGTAAAGCCGAAACTGAATTAAGTAGAGTTGTTAGCTTTGTAGACAGTCCAGGCCATGAGAGTCTTATGGCAAATATGTTATCAGGTTCTGCATTAATGGATGGCGCTATATTACTAGTTGCAGCCAATGAAAAAGTTCCCCAACCTCAAAGCAAAGAACATCTTTTAGCCCTTCAGACACTTGGTATAACCCAAATTGTTGTTGTTCAAAATAAAGTTGATCTAATTAGTTACAAAGAAGCACTAACAAACTATACTGATATTACAAAATTTACTAAAGGAACAAACGCATCTAAATCCCCAATTGTACCTGTATCAGCTCAGTCAGGTCTTAACCTTGATGCATTAATTTCTACAATAGAAAATAATATTGAAACACCTGAAAGAGATGAATCTAAAAATTCTGTGTTGCATGTTTTACGCTCATTTGATATCAATAAACCTGGAAGTGTGATTCAAGAAATGAAAGGCGGGGTGATTGGTGGAAGTCTAACACAGGGAATCTTTAACATTGGGGACGAAATAGAAATCAAACCTGGTTTGAATAATGACAAAAAGCAGAACTATGAACCAATCTATACCGAAATTGTCTCCTTAGGTACTGGTGCAGGTACAGTAGATTCTGTAAAGCCGGGTGGTTTGGTCGCCATAGGAACAAAACTAGATCCTACACTAACAAGAGGCGACTCGTTACTTGGCTCAGTTGTAGGAAAACCAGACTCGCTACCTGATAACTCTAACAATGCAAAATTAGAAGTAAGTTTGTTTGATTCAGCAGTTGGTTCAGCTAATGAAGAAAAGATAACTCCTATCAAAGCAGGAGAAAATCTCCGAGTAAATATAGGAACTGCGCCAATTCTTGGTAAAGTTACTAATGTAAAATCTGAGAATATTGAATTGTCTTTTAAAAGACCAGTATGCCTTTTTGAAAAAAGCAACGTTGCTATTAGCAGAAGAATCTCTGATAGATGGCGATTAATTGGTGCAGGAATAGTTGGTTAAAGTAATTAGTGATACAAGTTTTTTGATGCTTTTAGCCTCTAATAAAATTAAGAATATCAATGACCTAGATGTTGAAATTGGTCATCTAGAGTTTATAGTTCCTGAAATAGTTGTTCAAGAGTTAAACCATCTATGTAATGATGAATCAAAGCGAAAGATTGCACTTCAAACATTAGAACTGACAAAATCATTTGAAACTAACTCAATTTCTGGTAAAACTGCTGATGATGGTATATTGAATTTTGTAAAAGAAAATGGTGGAATAGTAGCAACAGTGGATAGAGAACTAAAAAGTAAGATCAAAAAAGTCGGAGGTTCTGTTTTATCAATACATAATGATAAGATCGTTCTTGAAAACTAGGAACCTTTATTTTTTAAAATAATTATTTGAAGATACATGTCTGAATTTTCTATAACCAGTTCTGATTTTGAAGAAGGAGGAGAAATTCCTAAAAAATTTGGTTACAAGTTCGAAAATGAACAACCTGATATTTCATTCAATAATGTTCCAGATGGACACAAATCAACTGCATTAATCATGGATGATCCAGATGCAATGGGTGCTGTGGGAAAAGTATGGATTCATTGGTTAGTTGTTAATAATAATGGTAGTCAGATCTATGGTAAAACAGATTTTGGTGAAAATCGTTACGGTGGACCTGCACCTCCTGATAAACGTCATACATACATCTTCAAAGCATACGCACTAGATACAATGCCAGACCTAAAGGAAGGTTATTCTAAACAAGAATTAGAAGATGCAATGAAAGGTCATATCATTGGAGAAGCAAAACTAACTGGAACTTTTGCTCCATAAAATTTATTTATTTTTTTCAGCGATTCTGTATCTTAGATATTTGTCATCTGGAGAAAATTTTGCTGGATGAACACCATTAGTCTTCTCATCACACTCTTTACAAATGTCTTTGAGTGTGTATTTTTTACATTTTGAGCATTTTTTTAACTGGAATCTCATTTCTATCCTTCACCGGTCTTTTTTGATTCTTCCCTTGTGAATTTGTATTCTCCACCTTGTTTTTTAGTATCTTTTTCAATTTTTTCGATAATTGGTTTTAGTATTTTTTCAGCAGTTTTGAAATCCTGTGCAATGATACTTAGTCTATATTTTGGTGCACCAATATAGGAAATCTCAATTTTAGAATCAGTGTTTTCCTTAATTATATTGAGTAGAATTTTTCTAATAACTTCAACACCATCAGATTTATTATTTGATAGTTCTAGAATGCCACGTATTTCGACCGTTGGTAATTTTATTTTTGAACTGATATCTTCAATTACAGTTTTAATTTCTTCTGAGATTTCTAATTTTTCTAATGATTCCTTATTTTTTGTGGCAATATCTACTATTGCATCATAGACTGAATCATATTTTGATAAAAGTTGATCTTCAATTTCTTCAATTTGTTTTGTTGAAAGTTTAGCTTTTTCTTGAATGTTTTTTAAAATACCTTGTTCTTTTTCAAATCTTTTTACATCCAGCAGCTTTTTCTTTCTTTGATCTTTTGATATTTGCTTTAATGAAAGATCAATTTCTCCTCTATTCGCCTGAACTTTTTTTACTAGCAAGACTTTTTTTTCATTTTCCTTCACATATCTTGAAACTTTTCTTACCCATCCAGGTGCAATTTCTGAAACATGCAAAAAACCCTGAATTCCATTGTATTCATCTAATGTTACATAAGCACCGTGATCGCTAACCTTTGTTATTGTTGCAATTACTATTTCTCCCACTTCTGGTAATTCCTGTGTTTCAGTAGACATTTGTTCAAATAATCAAAGCAGGTAATTTAATGGTGATGGTTAGAAATCAATTCCCTTTTTTGCTTTTATACCAGACTTAAAGGGGTGTTTGATTTCTTTCATTTCTGTAACTAAATCTGCAAGATCTATTATCTCTTGTTTGGCATGATTACCAGTTAATACTAAATCCAAATCATCAGGTTTCATTTTTATTAATTCAATTACCTGCTCAGTTCTTATCAGACCTAAATTAACAGCATAGTTAATTTCATCCAAAATTACTACATCAAATTTATCTGAATTGATTTTTTCCTTACAGATTTTTATTGCTTCTTCTGCAATTTTTTCATGATCCTCACGTGGGCTTTTATCATCTATTATTCCAACAAAACCTTTACCTACAGCAGTTAATTCCAATTCAGGTTCCAATCTTTTTACCGAATCAAGTTCGCCATAGTGCCATGAGCCTTTGATAAATTGGATCATACAAACTTTATGGTTATAGCCTAATGCTCTTAATGCCAAACCTAATGCTGCAGTTGTTTTTCCTTTTCCACCACCAGTGTATACAATTACAAAGCCTTTTTCGGACATGAATTGAATATAATAGATTATAACGATTGTAATAAAGCATATGAAATCAATTTAAATAAAAAACTAATCAAGTAATTGAATTGAGAATTCCAAGATTAGTAATTGCTGGTTCAACAAGTGGTGTTGGAAAAACTTCAATCACAAGTGCAATAATTTATGGATTGAAAAAAAGAGGATATACAGTACAGCCATTCAAGGTTGGGCCTGATTATATTGATCCGACATATCTAACTTCCATTTCAAATAATGAAACAAAGAATCTAGATGTTTGGTTGATGGGAAAAAATGAACTAATCAAAAGTTTTGTTAAAGGCTCAACCTCTGATATTTCAATTATAGAAGGAGTAATGGGATATTATGATGGATTTGGCGGAAAAACAAACCATGCAAGCACTCATCATGTTGCAACTTTATTAAAATCTCCTACAATTTTGATTCTTGATGCAAGTAAAACATCTAGATCAATTGCAGCGACTGCGTTAGGATTTACAAAATTTCATAAAAATTCTAGAATTTCAGGCATAATATTAAACAAAATTGGAAGTAAGAAACATGATACATTATGCCGTCATGCATTGGAGAATCTTAACATCCCTATAATAGGTTCAATTCCTAAAAACTCGGAAAATATTTTGGAATCAAGACATCTAGGATTAATTCCAATAACAGAACAAAAACAACTCCAGAAAAAAATCAAACAAACTGCAAAAGAAATATCAAACTATCTCAGTTTTGAAAAAATTATTGAAATATCTGATAATGTAGAGCAATTACCAAAAATCAAGCCACAAAAAGTCAAGAAAGCAAAAACTTCAATTGCAATAGCACTTGACAGTTCATTTAATTTCTATTATCATGATAACATAGATGCATTACGACGAGAAGGTGCAAAAATCAAGTTCTTTAGTCCAGTATCTGATAAAAAAATTCCTACCTGTGATTGTGTATACATAGGCGGTGGCTTTCCAGAGATTTTAGGTAAGAAATTAAGCCAAAATACTAGTATGAAAAAGTCTATCAAAGAAGCTGCAGAAGATGGTGTTTCGATATATGCAGAATGCGGTGGATTGATGTATCTTACAAATTCAATTACTCATCAAAATCAAAAATACAAAATGATAGGTTTGTTTGATGCGGAAACTGAAATGACGAAAAAAATGACGTTAAATTATACAGAGGGGAAAATAAACTCAAATTGTTTAATTTCTTCTCCAAGAAAATTTCGTGCACATGAATTTCATTATTCAAAGATACATGGAATTGCAAAAGATGCAAGATTTCTTTACGATCTTAAGATTGGTGAGGGAATTTCATCAAAAAGAGATGGTCTTTCAGAGTATAATGTTGTTGCATCATATGGTCATCTTTACTTTGATAGTGCAAAATTTGCATCAAATATAATTAAAAATATCAGTTAGTTTCTTTGCCTTAGTAATTTGTATAGTGCATTTACAATTGCTGATGCACATGGGCTTCCACCTTTACGTCCTTGGTTTGTAATAAATGGTATATCCATTTTGGCTAACTCGTCTTTTGATTCAACAGCAGAAACAAATCCTACAGGAATTCCAATCACTAGTGCTGGTTTTGTTATTTCTTCTCTTATCATTTCCATAACCTCTAGTAATGCAGTAGGTGCGTTTCCTATGACAACAATTCCACCATTCATGTCTTCTTTTGCTATACGCATTGACATTTGTGCCCTTGTTTTGTTCTCTTTTTTAGATGCTTCAATAAGAGACGGTTCTGAAATATTGCAAATTACATTATTACCAAAATCTTTAGGATTTTGTTTGTTCATCAATCCAACTATTCCGTTGACATCAACAATAATGCTACATCCATTCTTTAATGCATCTAAACCACTTTGTACAGCATTTTTTTGAAAAATTATTTTGTTATCACGCGCAAAATCAAAATCAGCTGTAGAATGTATTATACGTCTAACTATTGGCCACTCGTGTTCATTGTATGAATGTGAACCAATTTCATTCTCAATAATCTGCATGCTTTCATCTTCAATAGATTGTCCCTTCCTAGTTTGCATTTTCTACTTCCCTTGCTCTTTCTATAATTAGATCAATCATCTTTTCATCAGCTCCAAGATGTTTTGTGATACAGGTTTTTTTCAGATTTGATTTTTCTAGTGCTGGTTTTAAATCATTATTTACATCAATTTTTACATGTGCACCTTCATGTAGGAAATAAAATACTATTACTAACACTTCAGGGTTATTCTTCTGGCAACTTCCTATACCTTGCTCAATATTTGGTTCTTCAATCTCAAGATAACATCTATCAACATTCTTGTAGGTTTGTCTTAACTCTTCTACAATGTAATTAATCGATATTCCTGCATTTGGATCCATGCTTCCATGCCCAATAATTAAAACATCTACTTTGTCTTTAGGTAATGAAATCTCATTTTCTTCTAGCGCTGAAACTATTCTGTTGTCAACCAGATCTACCAATTTTTTATGCATAGTCATTGGTTTTGATACAAGAAATTTGATTTTAGTATCTTTTTGGTATTTCATTGCATCTGCTACTGCAATTTTTACTTTTTTTCCAGGATAGAGAAAATATGGGACAATTGTCATTTCATCAATATCTTTCTTCAAACACTTCTCCATTCCATCTTCAATGAATGGCGGAACTACTTCAAGAAAACAGAATTCTGTAAAGTCATAGTTTCCTTTTTCCTTGACCTTTTCACATATTGTTTCTAACTCTTCTTCAGCTTCTCTTTCTCTACTGCCTCTGTCAATTAACATTAATCCACGTTTCAATTGTTTATCCTCGCAATTGCTATAGTAAGATTAGGTGGGAATTTTTGTTTCTCAACAATCAATTTTCCTTCTGATGATTTTATTGCAGCGGCTTCTGAAACACTAGGCGTTCCTTCAAACGATTGCACTGTTTTTGAAGGATTAGGTGTATTGATGGTTGCTAATTCTTCTCTATCAATATATTCAATTTCAATATTCATCTCTTTACCCAATTCAATCAAACCTACAACATCTTTTTCTTTCTTAATGGATACAAACCTAGCTATAGATTTGCTACTAAGATTGAATTTATGAAGGCAAGATTCAAGACCATTTTTGATTGTCTCTTTTGGTGTATCCCAATGTAGACCCACACCGACAACGAGTGTTTGTGGTCTGTAAATAACTGCATTTTCTAATATTGTGCTATCAAATATTTGATCTGAAATAATCAAAAACCCCTTTGAATTAGAATTAGTCAAATCATCAAAATTATTGTATACAGAAACATTCTCTGGCAATTCCTTTTTCCACCAGTTTTTTTGACCAGCGTTCTGAAAAACTCCAATTTTTTCTTTATTTACCATATATGCACTGATTTTGGTTACTGTTGAATCATCATCAATTTTCCATCCAAATTCTCTTCCAATCAAGTCAACTGCAATTGTTTTGTTTACATCAGCTGCAGTAGTAATGACTGATGTGGATCCTATTTTTTCTGCAATTTCATTTGATAGTTCATTTGCACCACCTAAGTGACCAGATAATACACTAATGACAAATTGTGCTTTATCATCAATTACAATTACAGCAGGATCTGTTTTTTTATCTTTGATATGTGGCGCAATGAGTCTGATAACTGCACCTAATGAGAATAGGCAAATCAATGCATCATTAGATTTAAACAAATCAACAATTTTTACTGAAGTAGATTCATCATACCATTTTATCATATCATTACCATCCGAAAATTTTGATGGTGCAAAGATCTGCCATTCTGGAAATGATTTCTTTAATGATAAGCCCATTTCAACCCCATTTTTGGTTATGGCCAGAACTGAAACTTTTTCCATACTAAAAATTCTTTTAGTATGATTAAATTCCTTACGTTTTTTTGTATCTGGATAGGATATTTCCATCAAAATTAAAGAGTATAACTTCCACAGGTATTTTTTCTTCCGAATGTTGTCTCATTTGATTACATGTTTCTTTTGTGATCTCATCAAAAAAACCATCTACACCATCCTCAATAACAATCTCCTGAACATTTCTAGCCGTATTTGCACCTAGAATCTTTCTAATTGTTTCTGAACTTGCATTGCATCTTTTTGCAAGCTCGGAAAGAAATTTCATGTCCACTTTTCCACCTTTAACATGGGTTTGTTTAACACCAGCAGCCATCTTCGCTAATTTTCCAATGAATCCAGCAACATATGCTTTCTTCAAACTCTTCTTTGCACACTGTTGTATTGTATATCCTGAAAAATCACCCATCTGAATGAATGAATGATCTGGTAGTTTGATAATTTCTCTTGCAAAGTCTTCACTTCTACCTCCTGTTGTTAAAACAACTTCCTCATCGTTCATTGACGATACAACATCAATTTGTTGTCTTATTGCTGCAGCAAATGATGCCGTTGAGTAAGGAATTACAATACCACTAGTACCAAGTATTGAAATTCCATCCAATATTCCTATACGAGGATTATCAGTTTTCTTAGCTAACTCCTCACCTGTTGGAACTGATACAACAATTTTTATTCCATTCTTCCCCAAAACTTCTTCACCAACTTCTTGTATGTTTTCTAAAATCATTTTTTTAGGTGTTGGATTTATTGCGGCAGTACCAATTTCTAAACCCAATCCAGGTTTTGTTACTCTCCCAACTCCTTTACCACCATCTATTTCAATTGAACCAATCTTATCTGTTAGAGAAATATCAACAAAGATTTCTGCACCATGAGTTACATCAGGATCATCTCCACCATCTTTTATTACAGAACATTGTGCATTATCTTTTGAAAAATTACAACTGTTAATTTGAATATTAATTTTATCTCGTTTTGGTAAAATGACGTCAACATTATTGAGACTCTGCTGATTGATGATTGCTAAAATACCTGCTTTTGATGCAGCTGTAGCACATGTCCCAGTAGTAAACCCAGTACGTAGTTTTCCCTTAGATTTTTCTGGTGCATCCACGTTGCAATTTTTCTCTTTAATGTAATAACTTTTGTCAGGGCTGTATAATCTCAAAAACTATTATCCAGATTGCTACTATAGCTAAACCACCATAAAGAATGAAATGAGTTGATTTTTGTGAGATTGGTTTTTCCCTATTATGAGTTTCTTCATTAAAATCTCCACCAAATTCCTGATTTGCTTTAGTGAAACTTTGATAATTGAACCTCATATCATCACCCATTTTTTCACCCTGATACTTCCAAAAATCGGAGTGGCCCTGTTCAGCAGTTCTTTCCTGTCTTTTGAATATTTTTTTTCGATTATTTTTCAAAAATTGATACGCATCAGAAATTTCTTTGAATTTCTTTCCATCATCAAACTCTGGATTTCTATCTGGATGATATTTTAATGATAATTTCCTATATGCCTGTTTGATTTCTTTAGGCGTTGAAGTACTATCAACACCTAAAACCTGATAACATTCATTCACATCCAGAGTGCTCATAGAATTCACTTTGAATATGTTTAAAATTAAATGTTCTAGTATTTTTGCATGGGTAAACCTTTGAAACAATATGTAGCTATTTCCGGAAGTACTGGCTTTGTTGGAAAAAATCTCCTCAAATTTCTTATTCAGAAGAAATTAAAATGCATACCAGTTCTAAGATCAGATTTACAAGAAGGAGAACTACCACCATCCAAATGTTCTTGTTTTATACATTTAGTCGGAACAGGTAACGAAATTGAAGATGAAAGTTTTGAGAAAGTTAATGTGGAGATAACAAGAAAAGCAATTGATATTTGCAAAAAATCTAAAATTAAAAAAATTATTTATTTTAGTGGTCTTGGTGTATCAAGCAAATCTACTTCTAAATATTTTATTTCAAAGTTTAAAGCCGAACGATTAATTATCAAATCAGGATTAGATTACACTATATTTAGACCATCATACATTATCGGAAACGATGACTATCTGACAAGAAATTTGAAAAAACAGATTAAAAAAAAGAAGATCGTTATTCCTGGAACAGGAAATTATATCATTCAACCTATTTCTATTAAGGACGCATGTAATGTTGTACATCTTGCAATTAATTCTATAAATTTCTCAAAAAAAATAATTGATCTTGTAGGACCAGAAAAAATCACGTTTAAACAATTTCTAAAAAACTCTACTAACAACTCTAACATAGAAATAGAAAAAATTCCATCAAAGAAGTCTATTGTTTACTCATCATCTCACAAAAAATTTCCATACAGTATTGAGGATTTGAATATTTTATTTGGAAATTTTGAAGGAAATCATGATAAACTAAGAAATATATCAAAAATAGAATTTACAAAAATTAGGAATATCTAGAGATTAGCGTCACTTTTCAACAAGTCAGCCTTATCCGTTTTTTCCCAAGTAAATTCCGGCTCATTCCTTCCAAAATGACCATATGCAGCTGTTTTTTGATAAATTGGTTTTTTCAAGTCAAGTTGTTTAACAATTTCTGCAGGCCTCATATCAAAATGTTTGTTGACTAGTGTTTCAATTTTATCTTCTGAAATTTTGTTTGTACCAAAGGTATTAACCATTAGTGAAACTGGTTTTGCAACGCCTATTGCATATGCAACTTGTACTTCACATTTATCTGATAATCCTGCAGCAACAATATTTTTTGCAACATATCTACACATGTAGCATGCTGACCTATCTACTTTAGATGGATCTTTACCTGAAAATGCACCACCTCCATGTCTGCCCATTCCACCATATGTATCAACAATAATTTTTCTTCCAGTCAAACCTGCATCACCATGGGGTCCACCAATCTCAAATCTCCCTGTAGGATTAACATGTATTTTGATATCATCATTCCAAAATTCACTACAAATTGGTTTTATTACATGCTCAATGATTTGTTTGGTAATTTCCTCTTGCGAGATTTCAGGAGAATGCTGTGTTGATATAACAACAGCCTCCAATTTTGTTGGCTTATCATTCTCATATCTCACTGAAACCTGTGATTTTCCATCGGGTCTGACCCATGATAATTGTCCACTTTTCCTAACATCAGCAAGTTTTTTTGTTAATTTCTGAGCCAAAAGTATTGGTAATGGCATAAGCTCTTCTGTTTCATTTGATGCATAACCAAACATCAGACCTTGATCACCAGCTCCTTGCTCTTTATTTTCATTAGCTGTTACACCTTGTGATATATCAGGACTTTGTGAATCAAGTTTAATCATTACTTCACAGGAGTTGGAATCAAATTTTAAATCAGGATCATTATATCCAATTTCAGAAATTGTCTTTCTGATTACTTGTTCAATATCAAAATTAGCTTTTGATGTAACTTCACCAGCAACACCAACAAAGCCAGTTGTTGTCAAAGTTTCTACTGCAACTCTGGAGTCAGGATCACCTCTTAAAAATTCGTCTAAAATCGCATCAGAAACTTTGTCACAAACCTTGTCAGGATGTCCTTCGGTAACTGATTCAGACGTAAAAATATAATTCTTGTTCATATCTTTTCAAAAAATTAGATTTCATCTTCTAATTTGATGAAGAGTACATTATTTCCTCTCAGTATTGCTCTTGCAAATTTTCCAATAACTTTACCATCATGTAATTCTTCAGCTTCAGTCATAATCAAATTCATGTAAGAATCAACATTACTCATTTTTCCTTTATACTCTACTTCATTTTTTAGTCTAACAATTACTTGTTTTTTTACATTCTTCTGTAGAGTTGTCAATGGTCTTTTAGCAGTTGTTTGTGACACTAATTTTCACTTGAAGTCAATCGACTTTTTTGAGAATATAAAGTCTTGCTTATAGAATTATACGAGATCCTTTATTGTTCCTTATTCTAAATATTTTGAATGATTACAACACAATTAAAAAAACTAGACAAAATATTAGGTGGTGGCATAAAAAATGCTATAATAACTGATATTTTTGGATTAAATGGAACCGGAAAAACACAACTTTCATTACAAATATCATTAGAACCATTAAAACAAAATAATGACGTATTATTCATTGACACAACTGGTGAGTTTAGACCTGAAAGAATGTTTGAAATTGTAAAAAATAGAAATTTGGATGTTACATTCTTGGAAAATCTAAAAATTATACGAGTAACAAACACTGCTGAACAAATTAAATCACTTGAAAAAATTAATGATTTTGAAAAACTATCTCTATTAATTATAGATAATGTTGCAGATCTATTCTCATTTGAGTATTCTAAAAAAGAACAATTTATGTTGAAATATTCAAGTTTTATGAAGTACATGCATCATCTTTCAACAATTGCATTGAAAAAAAAGATACCTGTAATTGTAACAAATCAATTATTACAAAAACAGGATACAGAATATGAAAAATTAGATTTTGTAATGAAGAATTTTACTCATCAACAGATTAAACTTGAAAAAATTAAAAATTACTATCAAGGTGAAGTTAACCATCCATTCATAAAAAAACAAAAATTTTCATACAGTTTTGGTCCAACCGGCATAGTTGAACAAACTCAATCTATTTAATGCGTAAAATAGAATTATGGCGTAATGGGTATGACTACACTAGACTATGATGAGAAAACAATTAAACTGATTAATTCATTTATTATTGAAAAATTTAAAAAATTTGGTTTTAACAATCTTACTGACATTCAAAAAAAAGCATCACCAAAAATACTTCAAAAATATAATTCATTAGTTATCGCACCTACTGGTTCTGGAAAAACTGAATGTGCAACAATACCAATTTTTGAGCATGTAAAAAAAACAAAATTACCAAATAAAATTAAGGCATTGTATGTTACGCCATTAAGAGCATTAAACCGAGATGTTTCCAGAAGAATTGAAAAATATGCCAAAAATAATGGATTAAAACTAAAAATTCGTCATGGAGATACATCACAGACCGAAAGAAAAAAAATCAGAGAGTTTCCACCTGATATTTTAATCACTACACCTGAAACTCTGGTTGTTTTACTATCACAGAAAAAAGATTTAGATGCGTTATCTGATTTGGAATGGGTCATTATTGATGAATTACATGAACTTCTTGCTAGTGAAAGAGGCTCACAGCTGTCTGTAAGCTTAGAACGTTTGCAATTAAATTCTAAAAAAGAAATTCATCGTATTGGTTTATCAGCCACAATTGGAAATATTACTGATGCATCAAAATTTCTTGTTGGAAATAATAGAAAATGTGAAATTCTAATTGATAAATCAGTTCGCAAGTATGAGGTGGATGTAAAATTCGTGGATGGAGGTATACATGAGGTTGCTGATGAAGTTATTAGCAATATCAAAGAAATGCAAATTCATTCACCGGTACTTTTATTCACAAATTCCCGAGGCGAATCAGAAACACTTGCATCAGTATTAAAAGAAAGAACCAAAATTAAGGTAGATCTTCACCACGGTTCACTCTCCAGACAAGTCAGAGAGGAAACTGAAACTATTCTTCGTGACGGTGTACCAGGCATTGTAGTGTGTACTTCATCACTTGAACTTGGATTAGATATTGGATCGGTTGAATTAGTTATTCATTATGGTTCCCCAAGACAAGTTTCCAAATTTATGCAGAGAATTGGTAGAAGTAAGCACAATAGAGATTCATCTGCAAAAGGATTAATCATTACAAATCATGCAGATGACGAGTTTGAAACAAATGCCATAATACAAAGAATTGATGAATCCTCAATTGAAGAACAAAAAATTCATGAACTTTCACTTGATGTACTTGCTCATCATTTAGTTGGAATGACTAAACAATTGGGTAATGTATCTGTAGAAACTGCATTTATGACAGTAAAACAAGCCTACCCATTTAGAGATTTAACAATAGAAGAGCTTTCAAATGTTTTGAAGATTTTAGATTCACAATCTCTCATATCCTTTGACATAGAACAAATGTCATTTCGGATCAAAGGAAGATCATTTAGATATTATTTTCAAAATATTTCAACGATTCCAGATATTTTAAAATACAAAGTAGTTGACATAACTAGTAAAAAATGGATTGGAACTCTTGATCAACGATTTGTTGGTAGTTATGGAGAATCAGGAAATATTTTTGTCTTACGTGGTTCGCAGTGGAGCATTCTAAATGTTGATAAAAAATCATTAAAGGTAAATGTTGAACCATTTCTTGGAAAAAGTAAAGTTCCATACTGGGAAGGTGAAAATATACCAGTTGATTATGCAACAGCAAATAAGGTTGGACAAATTAGAACAAAAGTAAAGAATGGATTAGTAAGTTTCTCAAATAAAATAATTTCAGAATTAAATTTTGATATAATTCCAGATGAAAAAACAATTGTTGTTGAATCAGTTCGTACTGAGGACGAGATTGTATTGCATGCATGTTTTGGTACAAAAATCAATTCAACCATAGGAATGATGTTAGGATCATTATTAGAATCCACGTTAGGATCACCTGTTACTACAAAAGCTGATGCTTATCGCATCTGTCTATCATCTAAAAAAAGAATTTCAGAAAAGGATCTAATTAACGAATTAACAAGTAAGTTTGAACTATATGATATAATGTCTACAGCCATAAAAGATACCAATGACATGACTTGGAAAATCTGGTGTGTTGCAAAACAATTTGGTATTGTTGAACGTGGTGCAGTATATGATTTCAAACAATCGCGTTATATTTCTGAAAGATATACTGATACCCCAATAGTAAAAGAGGCAATTAGAGAACTATTTCATGATAGATTTGATCTTTTAAACACTGAATCTATATTAGAAAAAATAAAGAATAAAGAAATTAATATTGTATGGATAGATGCTAAAAACTTTTCAACACTTGCTGATCCAATCTTAGATAATACCACCAAAAATTATCCATCACCTGCAAATGTTGATAAAAGTATACTAGATTTAGTAAAAAAGCGACTGGCTAAAACTCAACATAGACTTGTTTGTGCTAGATGTGGAATATGGCAAATGCTTGTCACACCAGAGACGATTCCCTCTCGATTGAAATGTAGATATTGTAATGGTGAACAGATTACAGCCACATATTTTTCAGATTTTGATTTACAAAAAATTATTCAAAAAAATCACAGTGGAAAAAAACTTTCTCAAGAGGAGAAACACAAATACGATAAGGCTTGGAAAAAAGCTTCCTTATTACAAGAATATGGCAAAACTGCATTAACTGTATTATCAGGATACGGTATAGGTCCTGATGCACAAGGAAGAATTTTACGCGATATGATCGATGAGGAAGATTATTTGTACAGACAGATAATCGCTGAAGAGCGAAAATATGCGCTTACCAGAGGCTTTTGGGATTCTTAATTTTTCTTAATAATTTTGGAATATGTTTTTAGGAACAATTCTATTCTTCCTTCCAAACCGGCCTTTGCATTAACTCCTAACACTGAAACGATATCACCCAAACCATAGTTATCTAGTAGATTCGCCTGTTCTCTCCATCCTTTTATCCAGATTTGCCCACTGTCATCTTCTACAAACATTTCAGATAGTGTAACGTTCTCGCCGCTTTTTGTTTGTAACTCACGCTTATCAGGAGCTTTTAGAATAATGGCTTCAATGCAATATTCATTTCCTTCTTTAATTTCTGAAATCTTTGTTCTCAGATCTGAGATGTTTGGCATTTTTTCATCCTCGATTTTTCTGATGAATGAATCTTGATCCAATCTAATTATATTTCCAAAAACTTTCGATGGCATGCATTCTATAACATTATCTTGTGTAAATGATGTTAATTGATTTGCAACATCGGTAATTCTAAACAGATTTTTTGATTTATCCATTCCTAGAACTATTTTTTCTCCAGAATTAGTATCATCTATAGATAGAATTCTAATAATTACTGGCTCTACTTCTTTTTTACCTTCAATTTCAACAACAGTTGCATCATTTCCATGGATTTCCAAACCCATATTTCCAGCCTTCGTTCTCACTCCCAACAATCTAACTTTTGCATTTGCCCCAATCATTCTTGGTAGTATGGATTCATCTTTTCCCCAGAGTACAACATTCAAACTATTTCCATCATGTCCTTTAATTCTAAATTTCAGTGCCTTTGATGGCTGACCTCGTGAATTTGTAAATTCCATTAGATTAATGAAACCATTGATTGTTCCAGAGATTACAAGATCTTTTTGATCCTCTTTAGCTGTACCAACATCTACAGTAATAGAATCGAGGGTTGGTATACTACTTTCTGATTTAACTGGCTCAATGGTTGATCCAGAGCCCATGTTAATTGTAGGTGAACCAGTTAGATCTGATTTCACATATGCTTTGATAATCTTCACCAGATCTCCAGGTTTAAGTTCTTCAATTCCCGGCAGGTTTGCTTTTTCATCCCATAACTTTACACTAGCTGTGGAATTGGAATCATAAACAGTCATAGTTCTTAGCAGAAATGGTGTTCCATCTTTTTTTGTAAATTGCTTTGTGGGTGAAATATTTAGAATTCGTGACTCAACCGTAACTTCCTTTGCACCTACAAAAAGATCTTTCAACGCAATTTCCGTTTTTTGTGATTGTTCTAATGAGATACCCAGATCAGATGCTACTAGAAACAATGCTCCTTGATCAGTTAAATATCCTGAACCAATCTTATCTTTTTTTTCTTTTATTCGATCTTCTATGACAGATCTTGATAATTCAGGTGCAGCATCTAGCAACTTTGATAAAAGTTCTTCAAAATTCGACAATCCATTCTTATGATAATTAGATTGTTAATAAAATTATCATTAGCTACATTAGTAGGATAAGAAAATCATTGTTATGTCATGCATAGAAATCCATTCTTTGTCAAAATCCTACAATTCTGTATTAGCAGTTGATGCAATAGATCTAAATGTAAAATCTGGTCAAGTTTTTGGATTTCTTGGACCAAACGGTGCTGGAAAATCAACTGTTATCAAATTACTGACTACGCTAATTCAACCAAATAATGGAACAATTTCAGTTTTGGGTATTAATGCGCTTCAAGAACCACTAAAGATTAGAAAGAAAATTGGTGTTGTTTTACAGCAACCAAGCTATGAACCAACACTAACAGTTGAAAAATCACTTGAGAAATATGGCATGATGTGGAATGTTGATAGAAGAACTAGAAAAAAACGCACAGAGGAACTTTTGCAATCATTTGAACTAACAGAAATTCGTAAAAAAAGAAATGAAGATCTTTCTATAGGACAAAGAAGACGAGTTCAAGTCGCTCGTGAATTTATGCATGATATGGATTTATTGTTTTTAGATGAACCAACTGTGGGTTTAGATCCTAGTGCAAGACGGAAATTATTAGACTTTCTGAAAAATAAAGTAAAAGACACTGGCATGACGATATTTTATACTACACATGTACTCACTGAGGCTGAATATCTCTGTGATAATATTGCAATTATTAATAATGGTAAAATAATTACAGTTGATTCGCCAAATGAGTTAAAAAATAGATTTGGTAATGAGAAAACAATTAAAATTCATGTTTCTGTAGATATCAAAAAACTTGAAAATCTCTTAAAAGAAATACCAGATTGTAAAATTCAGCAAGATGATGGAGTAATAATTACAATACACTCGACCAACTCCGAAATTGTTCTGATGAATATACTGAAAATCTTAAATCAAAATAATATTGTAATAGAGGATTTGTCTGCAATGCCAACAAATCTAGAAGAAATATTTCTAAAAGTAGTGAGTGACTCTGATGCATCCAATAATTAGGTTAGTTAATAGAAACATTACTATCTCAATTAATCCCGGATTTTTAATTTGGCAGGTAATTTTTCCGTTAGTTTACATCTTTGTTGCAGGTTTTGCATATACTGCACTAATTCCCAGTGTCTCATTTGAAAATAAAGATCTAACATATCCAGCATTTTTAGCTTCTGGAATGATTGGATTTAATATAATGAACAGTACACTTGTCTCTGGCATAATAATCTGGAATGACAGAAGACATGGAATGTTTGAACAAATAATGTCTGGTCCTTTTACCAGATCACATTACATTCTAAGTAATATTGTAACAATTGCAATTGTTGGACTAATTAGTGCAGGACTAATTACTGCAGTTGGCTATCCAGTTTTCTTTGAATCTGTAGAATTCAGCTTAGTTACAATTCCATTAATTGTATTCAGTTCAATTGCAGGTGCAATCTTGTTTGGTTCCATCGCATCAATTATTTCAACAAGATTGCGTTCAAGTGAGGGTTTTAATGTTATAATCAACACAGTATTTCTTTTCTTTGCATTCGTAAGCACTGCTTTTTATCCAGCGCAAGGTGCACCACAGCCTCTGGCAACAATTTTCTATCTTAATCCTTTAACATATCTTGTTGATATTATAAGAGCTGGAATTTTCGGAACAATAACAGAATTCATAATAATGGAAATGATAGTTTTGGCAGTTTTAGCCTCAATTCTATTCATTATTGCGACCAAATTACTAACAAAATTAGATTTTTGAAATAAGTATAGCCCGGCCCAGACTCGAACTGGGGTCAAAGGCTCCAAGGGCCCCTATGCTTGCCGCTACACTACCGGGCTTCAGATAAAATTTGATTTTGTTACTATAATATTATTTTATAACCTTCACCCAATTTTCTTAAAATTAGCCCAAAAACAGCTTTATCATAAATTACAACTATGAAATTGTTTTACGCTAAGTATTTCTCTGTCTTGGTATTATCAGAATTAGTTAATGAACCCTAAAGTTGTAGTTTTTGGTCTAAGTACAGAAGGTTATAGTATTGCTTGTAAAATGGCTCTGAAAGGTGCGGATGTACAGATAATTGACGAGTCAACACCTTCAGCAATATCAATTAAATCAGACATAGCTAAGACATATCCAACTGTTCAAACATTAAAAGACGATGAGCCATTATTATCGATGGCACCAATAGATGTTGCAATATCAAAAGCCCAATTCCTGTTTTTTGTACCTATATTACGCAAAACAGGTCAGGAGATAAAAATTGAAATCAATTCAAAATTCAAAGAAGCTGTAGCAAATCTCAAAAAAGGAAGTTCAGTAGTTTACTGTCTTGGTACTGGGTTTGGGGGAAATTCTGAAAATATGTCATTATTAGAACATGTTACTGGATTCAAAGTAGGAAAAAACGTTTCATATTATTACTATCCATTGCACAAAAACAACGAAACACCAGGCTTCGTTGGAACAAATAGTGCAAAGCCTGACGAAAAAATCATAGAATTATTATCTAATACCAAAAAACCTCAATTCATTGCATTATCATCATCGGAACATTTCCATGCAATAAATATACTAAAACAATTTGCAGTACTCACTAGTATTCTTGAAATTTGTAAATTTGCAAAAGATAATGCATCAAAATCAGATCTTGCTACAAATGAACTAGGTAAGATTTTCTTGGACAATATGATAGACAATCTATTTGATTTACGTTCTCTAAGTCTTTCTTTTGAAGGTGCAAATACGTTAATGTACATAATTAATGGAAGTATCAAAGGCATAGATAACTATATCAAAAGACTCATTGACGAGATAAGATTTGTTTTAAAGAAAAATGAATTGAAAGCTAGTAGAACCAAAATACTACTCTTATGGTCATTAGATCAACATGAAATGAAAGGAGATAAGATTGAAACACTTCAAACATTGCAGACAAAATTACAGGATTATATTAACGATGTAGAATGCGTAGAGACTCCTCTTGATTATTTTCATAATGAAAAAACCACAATAATTGTGGTCTGTTCAAAATCAGATTATGAATATGTTCAAAAAAATAAAAAAGATAATGAAATAATAGTAATCAAGGCTAATCCACTGTGTGAAGTAGCAGAGTGAAATTATATTATCATGTAATAATGAAGAAACATGTCAGAAGAAGAAAAAAATAATTTTGAGAATGATAAAACCGATCATGAAACTGATTCATCAACAGAGAATGACATTCAGACTGAATTAGAAAATGACTTTGCAAAGAATTTGTTTCCTTTAATTCATGAATATAAGCAAAAATTATCTACATGTGAAGAAAAGCTACAAAGAGCATTAGCTGACTATCAAAATCTTGAAAAACGTAATCAGACTGAAATACAGCAACGAGTTTTACAGAAAACAAACCAATTAATGCTTAATTTTATTGGAATCTATGAAGATTTTGTTCGTGCAAAAACCGCTTTAACAAATGATGAAGTAAATAGTGAAGGCCTTGATGCAATTATAAAAAATATGGAAATGCTTCTATCTGAAAATAATATTAAACCAATTGATGCCATTGGTGAGACGTTTGATCCTAGACTTCATGAAGCAGTTTCTACTGTAGAGGATGACTCATTAGACGAGGGTACAATCACCAAAGAAGTGGCAAAAGGATATATTTCGTTTCAAGAGGCAATTAGACCATCGAAAGTAATTGTATCAAAAAAAAAATAATGTAGGAGAAAAATATGGCTGAAAAAATAATTGGAATTGACTTAGGCACAAGTAATTCGGCGGCTTCAGTAATTCAGGGTGGAAAACCTGTACTTATTCCAGCTGCAGAAGGAACAACTGCTGCAGGAAAAGCATTTCCTTCAATCATTGCATTTTCAAAGGATGGCGAACTTTTAGTTGGCGAACCAGCTAGGAGACAAGCAGTAACTAATCCAGACAACACTGTCAGAGAAGCAAAAAGAAAGATGGGAACTGATTTCTTGTATAAAATTCAAGGAAAAGACTACAAACCACAGCAAATTTCTGCTTTCATTCTTCAAAAAATTAAACGAGATTCTGAAGCATTTACAGGTGAGACAATCAATAAAGCAGTAATCACTGTACCTGCATATTTTGATGATAATCAAAGACAGGCAACTAAAGATGCAGGAATTATTGCTGGTCTGGAAGTAGTTAGAATAATCAACGAACCAACTGCTGCGTCATTAGCATTTGGAATTGATAAAAGTAAAGAGGATATGAAAATCCTAGTTTTTGACTTCGGAGGAGGTACGCTGGATGTAACAATTATGGAAATGGGTGGTGGTGTATTCGAAGTAATGAGCACATCAGGTGATACACAATTGGGAGGCTCAGACATGGATAAAGCTATCATTGATTACGTTGTTGATGATTTTAGGAAAAAAGATGGAATAGATCTTGCAAATGATTCCACTGCTATGACTAGAATAAAAGAAGGTGCAGAGAAAGCAAAAATTGAACTGTCAACAGTAATGGAAACTGAAATTAATTTACCATTCATTGCACAAGATTCTTCTGGATCTAAAAATTTAGAGGTTAAACTAACAAGGGCAAAACTAGAAGATCTTGTAAATCCAATAGTTGAAAGATGCAAGTCATCTATTGATAAAGCAATAGAAGATGCAAAAATTTCACAGACTGACATCACAAGAATTGTATTAGTTGGTGGTCCAACAAGAATGCCAATAGTAAGAAAGTTTGTTGGTAATGCACTGGGCAAAGAACCTGAATCTGGAGTTGACCCAATGGAAGCAGTTGCGTTTGGTGCTGCAGTTCAGGCTGGAATAATAGCAGGAGATGTCACAAGTGACATTGTTTTGCTCGATGTTACACCATTAACGTTGGGAATTGAGACTCTCGGTGGAGTTAGAGAACCAATAATAGAACGAAACACAACAATACCAACCTCAAAAGATAAAACATTCACTACTGCCGCTGATAGCCAAACTGCCGTAACAATAAATGTTGTACAGGGAGAAAGACCCATGGTTTCTGATAATGTATCATTGGGAAATTTCAATCTAACTGATATACCACCAGCACCAAGAGGCGTTCCACAGATAAATGTGAAATTTGATATTGATGCTAATGGAATTTTAAACGTTACAGCAAAAGATCTTGGTACTGGAAAAGATGCAAAAATAACTATTGAATCATCTTCAAAAATGTCTGATGCAGATGTTGAAAAAATGAAGGAAGATGCAGAAAAATTTGCTGAAGAAGATAAAAAGAAAAAGGAATCAGTTGATATAAAAAATGAGGCTGAAAGCTACATTTACAGTACTGAAAAATTAGTTAATCAAGATCTAAAAGATAAGATTCCACAAGAACAAGGAATTAAGGTCACTGATGCAATCAAGGAGCTTAAAGAATCACTAACACAAGATTCAGAACAAATCAAAGTTAAACTGGATGCAGTAAAATCTCTTGTAAACGAAATTACAACTGAATTATACAAGAATGCAGCACCTCCACCTGGAGCCGATGGACAAACAAACCAAGAACAGGAAAATTCTGAACAACAATCTAATGATAAGCAAGATTCCAATGAAAGTTCCAAAAATGAGCAAAAAACCGAATCATCTTCAGAAGAAAAAACTGAAAATTCCTAATTAGTTATATTTTATTATTGAGATATGAGCGCTAAACGAGATTATTATGAGGTATTAGGAATATCAAAGTCAGCACCTGCTGATGAAATTAAATCACAATATAGAAAATTAGCATTAAAATTTCATCCCGACAGGAATAAATCTCCTGACGCACAAGAGCATTTCAAAGAAATTTCTGAGGCTTATGCTGTACTATCTGATACATCAAAAAGGCAGTTATATGATCAACATGGCCATGCTGGTGTAGACGGACAATATTCCTCTGAAGATATTTTCCGAGGTGCTGGTGGGAACTTTAATGACATATTCAATGACTTGTTTGGCCGTAGAAGCTCAGGGGGTTTTGATTCAATCTTTGAAAATCTCTTCGGTGGTGGTGGGTTTGGTAATTTTGGTAGGCAACGTGGTTCAGATATGTTACATGAAACATCAGTTAGCCTTGAAGATGTTTTACATGGAAAGCAAATTGAACTTGATTTACAGAAATTTGTTGATTGTCCAGATTGTAATGGTACCGGATGTACATCAGGTTCTTCAAAAATTACATGTAGTGATTGCAGAGGGCAAGGGCAAGTTAGAGTTAGTAGAAAGATGGGATTCTCTACGTTTGTAACTGTTCAACCATGTAGAAAATGTAATGGACAAGGACAGATGTTTGAAAATCCATGCAAAAAATGTAAATCTGGAAAAGTGAAAGGAACAAAACACCTTTCATTTAATCTTCCACCTGGAATAGATAATGGAGATTATGTTGTACAAGGAGAAGGTGAATCAATTCCTGACGGTCAAAGTGGAGATCTAATTGTTCGTGTGAGAGTAGAAGATCATCCAAAATTTAGAAGGGATGATACGGATATTTACTGTGATGCAAAAATATCTATGGTAGATGCCACCCTAGGAACAGAGATCCAAGTTTCTACATTGGTTGGTAGTGAAAAATTAAAAATTGCTGAAGGCACACAGCCAAACACAATTTTAAAGATTAAAGGAAAAGGACTTCCAAAATTACATTCAAGTAGACGTGGAGATCAGTTTGTTAGAGTCGTTGTTGAGATTCCCAAAAAACTTTCTAAAGAACAGAAGAATTTTTTAAAAGACTTCGATCAGAATTAGTAACACTACTTTTTCTTGATTTGTCTGATTACCAAATCATGACCTTCTCTGATATGTGTTGCATGGATCATTTTTACAACTTCACCAATTTGTGTTTCAGAATAAAATTCATTATTATATTTCCCAAGAATTTTCTTACAATTATAGCAATAAACCTCTGACGTATCCAATTCTAAATATGATAGTTAACCATAATTTCAATATTTTGTTAATAACGAACTTATTTTGGGAAATCAAAGAAATCATGCGGGGGTTGCCTAGCCTGGTCAAAGGCGTAAGGTTCAGATCCTTATCTCTTAGGAGTTCGTGGGTTCAAATCCCACTTCCCGCATAAAATAAAATTTTTGGCTATGAACACCTTTAAAACATTGTAGTTTGCCATATTTTCCATATGGCAAAAGTAACCAGAACAAGTGGTAGAGGTACAAAAAAGAGAACCACAGATGCTAAGAAAAAGTCAACATTTGCAGGTTCTTCTTATAGAGAATATCAAGCAGCCAAGAAAAAGGCCGCTGGTAATAGATCAGTAACAACAGGAAGAGGAACTGGTCGAAGAAAATTAAGTAGTATCCCAGATCCAAAACCACGAGCTTCTTCAAAGGGTAAATCACGTGTAACCGGTAGAGGAACAGCAAAACGCAAAAGCAAAGGCTAATTACTTTATGCTTTTACAGTTGTTTTTTTATCGAGTTCATTATTTTATAATTTTTTAATTTTTTCTAAAAGTAGTTTATTTACTAGGTTTCCTGATGCCTGTCCCCTTACTTGCTTCATCGCTAAACCCATTAGTGAGCTAAGTGACCTCATACCATCTTCCTTAATTCTATCTAAATTATCTTCAACAATCACATCTAAAATTTTATTCAGTTCTTCTTCAGTCAAACTTTTGATAGATGCATTTTGAATTGCTTCAGATACAGACACTGCTTTTCCTGACATTATTTGCTTAAAGATTATCTCTATTGATTCTTTAGAAATCTTATTATCATTTAGTAAATTAAAAGTATCAAAAATTTCATTATCCTTCAGAAGTGAAGCATCGAAATCATTTCTTTGAAGATTAGTAATTGTCGAACATAATACTGATGCCACAAAGTTAGGAGACGCTTTGTCATTTTTACATATTTTTTCAAACAATTCAAAATATTCAGAATCAAAAATTTGTTCTGATAACTGTTCATTTATTTTATATTTATTTTGAATCTGTAAAATTGTTTCCTCCCAAGATTTTGGAATCATGGAAATTGCATTACCTAATTCATTATTAGATACCTTAATTGTTGGAATGTCTGTTTCAGGATACATTCTTGACGCACCAGGTCTTGGTCTTAGAAAAATTGTCTCATTAGTTGGTGTAGCAGCCCTTGTTTCTGCTAGTGGTCCATTCTTTGCATTTTTTATTCTATTAATTATAGAATTAATTGCAAAACCAAGTGTAGGCTCTTTTCCTGCAATAATTAAAAAAGCATCATATTGTTCCAATTCTAAATATTTTCTTACTTTTTGAATATCTTCATTTTCAATTCCATAGTTTGGTAGTTCGTCTGAATGAAATACACCTCCAATCCCAAAAAATCTAACTAATTCACCAATTTCTTTACCGAGTCTTATACCAGAAAATGGTTCAAAACCAAAAACACCAGAAAATTTTTTAACTCTAATAGCCTTAATCTCATTTTTATTTTCTAGTGACTTTTTAATAATTTTTGAATTACAATTTTGTAATATGCTAGAAATTGTAAAAACATCATTTTTATCAATATTATATGTGCCTAAGGAATTAATTTTTTCAGAGATTAATTTCATTCCATATTGTCTTTTTGCTTCATATTCAATGATTTTTTCTAATTGTTCTAATTGCTGGACACCTTTAATTTCTACAACACCGCCACCATCAATTGAAACATTTACGTCTTGCCTAATTGTCCCTATTCCCCTTGCAACTTTTTTAGTAACTCTTAGTAATCGTCCAAGCGTTAACGCTATTTTCCTAACAAAAGCCGGATCACCAGTTACAGGTTCCAAAGCAATTTCAACTAATGGTACCCCTAATCTATCCAAACTAAAAAACCTCTGATTATTTTCATCTTTAATGAGTTTTGCAGCATCCTCCTCTAGACAGATTGATTGAACACCAACCTTCTTTTCATCAACCATGATTTGCCCTCCTTGTGCAACCAACATTGTCCTTTGAAATCCTGAAGTGTTTGAACCATCAATTACCGTTTTGCGCATAACATGAATTTCACTAAAAATTTTTGAATCTAACGCAGAGGATATCAATAATGCAACTTCCTTTGCCTTTACATCCAGATCATGCGGTGGTTCATCATCCTTTTCTACCAAACAAGAACTGTTTTGATTTGCATAATACACAATTGTCTTTGATTTTGAACTTTCAAACAATGCCGCAGGATCAATTTTTCCAAGCTCACTTTTGGCGGCTCTTAATTTTCTAGTAAATTTTTCTGTATATTCAGTATTTTCAATAGGTTTACAGTTACAAAATAATTTCTTTTTTGTATCTAATTGCTGATGAATTTCAAGTCCTACTTTTAATCCAATTTTATCTATTTCTAACTCTGACATTGTATCACCATTATTCTGTAAATTCCGATGCAGTGTTTTGCAGCATTAATTTTTTCATATCTTCAATACTTTCAGAGTTTCCTAATGCCCACATTGCTTTAACAAGAGCCACTTCTGGAATTATATCTTCTAATGGTGTAATACCTAGTTCCATCAAGTCTCTACCACTTTCATAAACTGTCATTCTGGTCCTACCATCAATACACTGTGATGTCATGCCTAGAAACAATCCTTTTTCATTTGCCTTTTTTACTGCGTTATACATTGTATTTCCAATATGACCAAGACCAGTACCTTCGAAAATAATTGCTTTATATCCAGATTCAATTAGATCATCTATTTGCTTTGGATCATAACCAGGATGATATTTCACTAAAGCAACTTTGGTATCTATTTGTAATTTTGGTTCAAATTGTTCTGTTGTAAAAAATTCTTTTGCAGCATTTCTCATTATCTTGTCTTCATTAATTACAAATGCAGGATTATCTCCTATGGTTTCAAACGCACTTCTTTTACTAGTATGATTTTTTCTGACTCTTGTACCAAAATGACATGCAATTGCATCATCTGTATCATTGTGATGCATTACGATAAAAACTCCATTAGTATCTACGTTGACAGCAAATCTAATTGCTGCTAAAAGATTAACCGCAGCATCAGATGATGGTCTATCTGATGATCTTTGAGAACCAACAAGTATTATTGGAATTGGAAATCCTGAGAGTGCAAATGATAAAAATGCAGAAGTATAATGCATTGTATCTGTTCCATGTGCAATAATAATTCCCTTGTAATCTGAATCTACCAAACCATTAATTTTTTTGGCAGTCTCAATCCAGTGTTTTGGTTGTAAATTTTCTGAATATTCAGAAAAAAGCACTTCTGCGTCAACATTAGCAATCTCTGAAATTTCTGGAACTGTATCGTTTAGATCAGCTGCTGTCAGAGCAGGTGTTACCGCACCTGTTCTATAATCCACTGTACTAGCTATTGTACCTCCAGTTGATAATAATAGAATTTTAGGTAAATCAGAATTAGTTTTTCTAACACTTTCTTCTTCTAGAGATTTTTCAGCAGATGAGATCTTTTCAATTTTCTCAATTTTTTCTAATTCAATTCCTATATTGTATCCACTTTTGAGTTTTAGAACTATGTGCGAGTCTTGGCTAGTCTCATACCTTGGCATTAGAATACCTGTGTATGACAGGTCTGCAATTATTTTTATTAAATCACCAATCTCTATGTTATTCTTATTGAGGAATTCAAGCGATTTACCTTTGTAGCCTTTTAGATCAGCCATTTACTAAGAAGTAATTGGTTATTTTATTAAAACTACCTGTAGTATGAGGCTACTAATTTTTCGCCAAGTTTCAAATCTTTTTGTTCTCTAACCTTCTTGACTGCTTCTTCAAAGTGCTTCATAGTTACTTTGGCATTTGCAGCTTTTGCTTCTACGGCTTTAGGATCTGGCGCATTATCCAGATGTTCATGAACAACTAATGATACTGCAGTATTTGCTATTGATGCAACATCTGCACCACTCAAACCATCAGTCATTTCTGATAGTTTTTCATAATCTATCTTATCAGGACCATTTGGATCAGCAATTGGAATATCTTCACAATTAATCTCCAAAATACTCCTTCTACTTTCTTTATCAGGTAATGGTATCTGAATAATTTTATCAAATCTTCCAGGTCTTAATAGTGCTGGATCAATCATATCTGCTCTGTTAGTTGCAGCAAGTACTACAACACCATGCATATTCTCCATACCATCTAATTCTGTTAATAATTGGCTAACAACTCTCTCAGTTACTGCAGTTTCACCACCAGCTCCTCTGATTGGTGCAATTGAATCAATTTCATCAAAGAAGATTACACAAGGAGCAGATTGTCTTGCTCGTTTGAAAATTTCTCTAATTCCTCTTTCTGATTCTCCAACCCACTTTGATAATAATTCAGGACCTCTGACAGAAACAAAGTTTGCCTCACTTTGTGTTGCAACAGCTTTTGCCATTAGTGTCTTACCAGTTCCACTAGGACCGTGTAATAATATACCTCTGGGCATTTTATGACCTAATTTATCATATAATCCTGGATATTTCATAGGCCACTCTACGGCTTCCATTAACTCTCTTTTTACTTCAGCAAGTCCACCAACTTGTTCCCATTTTACATCAGGATTCTCAATGAATACTTCCCTCATTCCAGATGGTGTAACTTCAACTAGTGCTTTTTTGAAATCTTCAGAATTTACTATTAGTTTATCAAGTGTTTCTGGAGGAATTTTTTCTTCTTCCAGATTTAATTCAGGAAGTAATCTACGTAAACATTTCATAGCTGCTTCTTTACACAAGTATTCCAAGTCTGCACCAACATAACCATGACTAACTGCAGCAATTTTATCAATAACCACAGCACCATCACCTTCACTTAGAAGAGGCATGTTTCGTGTGTGAATTTGTAAAATTTCCTGTCTACCCTTCTTGTCAGGCACCTTAATCTCGATTTCCCTATCAAATCTTCCGGGTCGTCTGAGTGCAGGATCAATTGCGTTTGGTCTGTTTGTTGCAGAAATTACAATTACTTTACCTCGTGCCTCTAAGCCATCCATTAATGATAACATCTGTGAAACAACTCTTCGTTCTACCTCACCTGTTACTTCTTCTCTTTTTGGTGCAATTGAATCAATTTCATCAACGAAAATAATTGATGGAGCTTTTTCTCGTGCCTCTTTGAAAATTTCTCTTAATCTAGCTTCACTTTCACCATAAAATTTACTCATAATTTCTGGTCCAGAAATGCTAATGAAATGTGCATTACTTTCATTTGCAACAGCTTTTGCCAAAAGTGTTTTACCAGTTCCAGGAGGACCATACAACATTACACCTTTTGGTGCTTCTATTCCTAACTTTTCAAATATTTCTGGATGCCTTAATGGAAGTTCAATCATTTCACGAACTTTCTTTATCTCATCTCGTATTCCACCAATATCTTCGTATGTTACTTGAGGTACACCTCTTAGGGTTTCACCTTTCTCAGCAATGTGGAATGCTGTCTTTTGTGTAACAAGTACAGCATCAGCTGCTGGCGTAACACCAATTACTTGGAATGTTAGACGCCCACCAAAATATGGAACCATAACATTATCACCTTTAATCAAAGGAACACTTTCTAATGCATCAGCAAGATATCTTTCATCAATAGGTGGAATTGCCTCTAATGGTGCAACAACTACCTTTTCTGCTGGAACAGCTTTAATCTTTTTTACTGTGATTGCATCACCTATTGCGATTCCAGAATTGTTTCTTCCCAATCCATCAATTCTAATAATTCCTTTACCCTCATCAGATGGATATAGTGGAAGACATTTTGCAACAGTTCTTCTCTTACCTTTTAATTCTATAACATCACCTGTTGATGCATTCAATGTATCCATTGAATCATAATCAATTCTAGCTACTCCTCTACCAACATCTCTGGTATATGCCTCTAGAACTTTTAGAGTTAATTCACTTTCGCTCATACGCTATCTCTCTTCGGTCTTTTTTTATATATTTAGCGTATTATTGTTCTGATCTCACTTTTATTGATCACAAGCTTAAAATCATGATCCTAGACCTTCGTGAGCATTGGGTAAAAGACCACTAGTACGTAAGCGTGGCCGTGGAGGCATGCAGTTTAGGGCTGCAGTTACTAATAAGATAAAGCCTGCAAAATACCCTGCATTTGATCTTGATGGTTCTTATCAGGGCAATGTGATCGATATCGTACATGAGAGTGGGCGTGACGTCCCTTTATCCAAAGTGATATTTGATGATGGCTCAATTTCATTTATTCCAGCAGTTCTTGGAACAAAAGTTGGTTCAAAGATCAACTTTTCACTAAGTGCAGAAATTGCAGACGGTAATGTTACCAGCATTCAAAATATTCCAGATGGAACAATAGTATGTAATGTTGAAAAACAATTTGGTGATGGTGGGGCTTTGATAAAATCAGCTGGTGGGAATGCAACTGTATTTTCTCACACTGACAAAGGAGTTACACTAAAACTTGCATCAGGAAAATTTACAACATTAAACCCAAAGAATAGAGCAATGATTGGAACACTTGCAGGCGGTGGAGTTGGAGATAGACCATTTATGCGTGCAGGTGTAAAATGGAGAAGATTTAGAACAAAAGGCCACAAATATCCAATAGTTAGAGGTGTAGCACAAGCAGCATATCAACACCCACACGGCGGCGGAAGACATCAACACGTAGGTCAGAGCTCTACCGTATCACGTAACGCACCACCTGGTGCCAAAGTGGGAAGTATAGCTGCAAGAAAAACTGGAAGAGCAAGAATTAAAGAAAGAAAACAATCACAAAAGTAGATTTTTCAAAAAATTGATTAATGATTATAAAAAACCACTTATGTGGTAAAACAATCCGTGCATATCTTAGTTACTGGAAAAGTCCAAGGTGTTTTTTTTAGGCAAGCAACAAAAGTTGTTGCGATAAAAAACAATGTTACTGGTTGGGTTAAAAATTTAGAAAATGGACAAGTAGAGATTTTAATCGAAGGTGATGATAAAAATGTAAAGTCAGTTATTGACTGGTGTCATAACGGTCCTGCCAATTCAAGAGTAGATGAAATTAAAATTGAACAACAAGAATTCTCAGGCCAATATTCAAATTTTGAAGTTTTGTATTAGTGAATTGAATCATACGCATCTTTTAATATTTTTTTTAGTTCAGTTGTATCATTGTCAGGAAAAATCTCTAAAGATACAATAGGGATTTTCCTATCTTTTTGAATTTTTATTAGTATAGAATTGTGTGTTGGTTCAAAATCAGCAAACCATCTGAAAGTCATTGATTTACAAAAAACAACCCTATGCATTCGAATATCTTCTATTGATTTGTCGCCTAGATTCAAGCAAAATACTCTCAATTCATCAAATTTTGGTTTTACATGTTCTGGAATCTGTTTATGAAAATCCTCATACGTTCGTCCATTTCCAACCCCGATTAAATTTTCCATATCGTACTTCTTTTAATTCATAATTTAATGATATATTTGAAAAATTTAGTGTAGTAGCCCTACTGGTTCTAGTCTAGACTAATAGTCCCATTTCAAGGCATACAAGATCCGCCACGTTGACGAGGAAGCGTGGATGCTCCAACTTAGGATTGCTCCCTCCCGGACCTCATCCCTTTCGATGGTTCGGTCTTAAGAATTATCCCTTCGGATAATCTCAGTCCTGCAACCACCCGCCTCGGCGTGATTTCATTTCCGCACACCAAGCGGGAATTATCTGTCTAGAGATTTACCCAGCAGTTACTGATCTCTGCTTATAGCCGGTTTCAGAATAGGGCACGGCTGGCACCCTGATCCTCCCTACTACGATCTTACTTAGAACTTTATGTTATATTTGAATTGGATCTTTTTTTCTTAAGATTAGTAATCATGGTACAGACAGAACATGTCTTTCCAGTACATTCATTCCCACAGATATCACAATTTCTTTTCTTCTTTACATCATTGTCTTTAATGACATCAGAAATTTTTAGAATTGAGTGATACATACTATTTTTAATT